>NZ_AINS01000034.1 GCF_000254135.1 Campylobacter coli LMG 9860 | reverse complement strand
AACCTCAATAAACACTATAAAATAAACTTGAGTGATTAAAAATCCAACCCAATTATTGAACAAACCCAAGCTACATAATAAAATATAAACTAGACATATAAAGAACAATTGACACATAAAAATAGATTGAATAAATAAACCTATACAAGTAAACATAAAGATTAATTATTGATACAAAAGATTTAATAAATAAAAAGAATAATTGAGATATAAAAACATATAAACTAAACAACTCAAACAACCATTAAATCAACCCAAACTAATAAACAACCATAGCTAAGCTGACAACCCAACCAATCAATTTAAATATAAAACTACAAATTAAATCAACCCAAGCTAACTAAACTTCAAACTAGTTAATCAAACAAACCAATGAATATAACCTAACTGATTAAATTAAATAAATTAATAAACTAATCAAGCAATGACTAATAAAGTATTTAAAACCAACAAAAGCATAAATCAATTAAACTAATGATTGAATATAAAAATAATAAGTTGTAGATAAGTAAAAGCATTATACAAAGCATTCTAAGTTGATTAAATACAATTAGAACAAAAGCATAAATCAATCCAAGCCAATTAAACATAAACATAAAAAAACAATGAATACAAAAACATATTTAATTAGCATAAAAACAAATTCAATCAATAAAAAAATAATTAATACAATAATAGATTTAATAAACATAAAAAAATAATTAAATATAAAAACAACGATTGACATATAAAAACTAAGATTTTAAATCTATAAGAATAAGATAAAGTAGAATTAACAAGTCCGCAATGAGCTACTTTCCCCCTGCCAGTAAGGCGTAGTATCATCACCCACGATGCGCTTAGCTTCTTGGTTCGGGATGGAGCAAGGCGTTTCCACATCTGTATAATCACGGACATTGTTATTTAAATATTCTTTGAAAGATTTAACTTAAGAATAAAGCTTTTATTTTTTATTCTATTGTTTTATTTTTTTGCTTTTCTTCTATTCTTTTTTATTTTTCTTTTTTTGTTTTTTAATTTTTACTTTTATCTTTTAAATCTTATCTTTCATCTTATCAATGAATCAAATCTTTACTCTCTTTGATAAGTTTTTATATAGAATACTTAAAAAACAATGTTAAGAGCAAGTTCTAATACAAACTCTACTTGAAAGATTTCTATTAAACTCTAAATATTATCTATATTCAAAGTCTTCTTAAAAACCTTAACAAGGAAGTGATGCTTTATTAAAGATAAGCCAAACGCTCTATTAGTACTGGTCAGCTAAAGGACTTTCATCCATTACACACCCAGCCTATCAAACTAGTAGTCTTCTAGAGAGCTTAGAGAAGATTCATCTTAGAGTTGGCTTCACGCTTAGATGCTTTCAGCGTTTATCCTTTCCAAACTTAGCTACGCTGCGATGCTCTTGGCAGAACAACAGCTACACCAGTGGTTTGTTCAACCCGGTCCTCTCGTACTAGGGTCAAATCTCTTCAATCTTCTTACGCCCACGGCAGATAGGGACCGAACTGTCTCACGACGTTCTGAACCCAGCTCGCGTACCGCTTTAAATGGCGAACAGCCATACCCTTGGGACCTGCTCCAGCCCCAGGATGCGATGAGCCGACATCGAGGTGCCAAACCTCCCCGTCGATGTGAGCTCTTGGGGGAGATCAGCCTGTTATCCCCGGGGTACCTTTTATCCTTTGAGCGATGGCCCTTCCACACAGAACCACCGGATCACTAAGACCGACTTTCGTCTCTGCTTGACTTGTATGTCTTGCAGTTAAGCTGGCTTATACCTTTATACTCTACGAACGATTTCCAACCGTTCTGAGCCAACCTTTGTAAGCCTCCGTTATTATTTGGGAGGCGACCGCCCCAGTCAAACTACCCACCAGACATTGTCCCACTTGAGGATAACTCAAGCTGGTTAGCTACCCAAATAAGAAAGAGTGGTATCTCAACAATGGCTCATATACAACTGGCGTCATATACTCAAAGCCTCCCACCTATCCTGCACATTCTTATCCAAATAGCAGTGTCAAGCTGTAGTAAAGGTCCACGGGGTCTTTCCGTCTTGCCGCGGGTAGGAGGAATTTTCACCTCCACTACAATTTCACTGGATCCCTCTTTGAGACAGCTCCCATCTCGTTACGCCATTCATGCAGGTCGGTATTTAACCGACAAGGAATTTCGCTACCTTAGGACCGTTATAGTTACGGCCGCCGTTTACTCGGGCTTCGATCAAGAGCTTCGCTAATGCTAACCCCATCAATTAACCTTCGAGCACCGGGCAGGCGTCACACCCTATACATCCTCTTACGAGTTAGCAGAGTGCTGTGTTTTTGGTAAACAGTCGGGAGGGACTCTTTGTTGTAAGTTTCTTCGCTTTCGGAGTAAATCCTAATACGAAGCGAACCACACCTTATACCGAAGATACGGTGCTATTTTGCAGAGTTCCTTAAAGAGAGTTCTTCCACGCGCCTTAGAATACTCATCCCACCCACCTGTGTCGGTTTACGGTACGGGCAACATTAGCTAAACTTAGAAACTTTTCTTGGCTCGATGGCATCAGGGGTTCTTCTATCCATCCGAAGACTTCAAAAAGCCTTTCAGTTCTCGGAGTATTGTTATACGGATTTGCCTGTATAACCTCCTACGACCTTAGACTAGCACTTCCATCCGCTAGCCCCCTTAGCCCTAAGCGTCCTTCCATCGCACACTAATGTTGGTATTGGAATATTAACCAATTTGCCATCGTCTACCCCTTTCGGACTCGACTTAGGACCCGACTAACCCTACGATGACGAGCATCGCGTAGGAAACCTTGGGTTTACGGCGTTAATGATTCTCACATTAATTATCGCTACTCATGCCTGCATGCTCACTTCTATTCGCTCCAGCACTCCTTACCGGTATACCTTCGACGCAAATAGAACGCTCTCCTACCACTTAGTAAACTAAGTCTACAGCTTCGGTACTTACTTTAGCCCCGTTATATTTTCCGCGCAAAATCACTAGACCAGTGAGCTATTACGCTTTCTTTAAAGGATGGCTGCTTCTAAGCCAACCTCCTGGTTGTTTAAGTAACTTCACATCGTTTTCCACTTAAGTAAGATTTAGGGACCTTAGCTGGTAGTCTGGGTTGTTTCCCTCTTGACGACGGATTTTATCACTCGCCGCCTGACTGCTGTGATTACATATAAGGTATTCGGAGTTTGATAGGGTTTGGTACATTGGTGTATGCCCTAGCCCATTCAGTGCTCTACCCCCTTATATTACGACACAACGCTATACCTAAATATATTTCGGAGAGAACCAGCTATCACGAAGTTTGATTGGCCTTTCACCCCTATCCACAAGTCATCCCGGGGCTTTTCAACGCCTATGGGTTCAGTCCTCCACTAGTTCTTACACTAGCTTCAACTTGCTCATGGATAGATCACTTCGTTTCGGGTCTGCAGCATCTGACTAAGCGCCCTATTCAGACTCGCTTTCGCTACGGCTTCACGTTTGCTTAACCTTGCCAGACACCACAACTCGCAGGCTCATTATGCAAAAGGCAGTCCATCACCCTGTATTGCTACATAGGGCTCTGAATGATTGTAAGCAAATGGTTTCAGGTTCTATTTCACTCTGATCACCTCAGTTCTTTTCACCTTTCCCTCACGGTACTTGTGCACTATCGATCTGGTATTAGTATTTAGGGTTGGATCGTGGTCGACCCAGCTTCAGACAGGATTTCTCGTGTCCCGCCCTACTCAGGATACTGCTAGCTAAGCTTTGTTTTTCGCATACGGGACTATCACCCTCTATGGCTATACTTTCCAGAATGTTCTGCTAAACTCACCTCTTGCACATTGCAGTCCTACAACCCCCAGTGCAAGCACTGGGTTTGCCCTCTTGCGCTTTCGCTCGCCGCTACTGACGCAATCTCTATTGATTTCTTTTCCTGAGGGTACTAAGATGTTTCAATTCCCCTCGTTCGCTCCTATATAGGTAATGTATATCTCTATACATTGGGTTGCCCCATTCGGAAATCTACGGATCAAAGCTTCTTGACAGCTCCCCGTAGCTTATCGCAGTCTAGTACGTCCTTCATCGCCTTTACCAGTCAAGGCATCCACCATTCGCTCTTAGTAGCTTACCTTTTTTACCTTCTTTAGCGTCAAGGCAAAGCCTTGACTAAGAAGCACGCTAAAGACCTACCCCGCCAACCTAAAAGATATTAGGCTGATAAAGTAAGTTAAAGACTAATAGTCTTTCTTGCTTCTTCTGCTAAGAATATGCATAAAAGTTAGATATAATCTAACTTCTACCTTTTATTATTGATTCTAAAACGCATCACTTCCTTGTTAAAGTTTTTATGATAAGACTTCATTATCTTAAGACGGAAAGCATTCAAACACTTAATATAAATACTAAAAATATCTAAACTAAGTCGTGAGTTTGAAACTTATCTTTAATTTAAAATTTTAGATCTAATATTCTCTTTATTATAAAAAATAAAGATAGTTAAAAGATATAAATAAAACCAAAGAAAAGATAATTGAGTTTTATCCTTTAACAAGTCCTGTAAAATTGTTTTTATTAAAACTTGCTTGTGACTCTTAACAATGATAATTATAAAGAACATTTAGGTTTAAAACCTAAAGGAAGTATATGGTATATAAAGTATATTTATAAATATATACTTGCTTTAGATTTTAAAGCTTGATTTCAAATCTTGTTTTTATCTTTTTAAGATTGATACTTCTATGGTGGGCCTAACAAGACTTGAACTTGTGACCTCACCCTTATCAGGGGTGCACTCTAACCAGCTGAGCTATAGGCCCTTAATAAATGGTGGAGAATAGCGGGATCGAACCGCTGACCTCCTGCGTGCAAAGCAGGCGCTCTCCCAGCTGAGCTAATTCCCCATAAACAATTAGCTTTATCATCAATCTTTGAAATCTAAACAAGAATCAATTGAGTTTATAATGAAGTAATAGTTGTGAGACTTATTACTTTGTACTCTAGAAAGGAGGTGATCCAACCGCAGGTTCTCCTACGGTTACCTTGTTACGACTTCACCCCAGTCGCTGATTCCACTGTGGACGGTAACTAGTTTAGTATTCCGGCTTCGAGTGAAATCAACTCCCATGGTGTGACGGGCGGTGAGTACAAGACCCGGGAACGTATTCACCGTAGCATGGCTGATCTACGATTACTAGCGATTCCGGCTTCATGCTCTCGAGTTGCAGAGAACAATCCGAACTGGGACATATTTTATAGATTTGCTCCACCTCGCGGTATTGCGTCTCATTGTATATGCCATTGTAGCACGTGTGTCGCCCTGGGCATAAGGGCCATGATGACTTGACGTCGTCCACACCTTCCTCCTCCTTACGAAGGCAGTCTATTTAGAGTGCTCGGCCGAACCGTTAGCAACTAAATACGTGGGTTGCGCTCGTTGCGGGACTTAACCCAACATCTCACGACACGAGCTGACGACAGCCGTGCAGCACCTGTCTCTAAGTTCTAGCAAGCTAGCACCCTCTTATCTCTAAAAGGTTCTTAGGATATCAAGCCCAGGTAAGGTTCTTCGCGTATCATCGAATTAAACCACATGCTCCACCGCTTGTGCGGGTCCCCGTCTATTCCTTTGAGTTTTAATCTTGCGACCGTACTCCCCAGGCGGTATACTTAATCCGTTAGGTGCATTACTGCCCTGACTAGCAGAGCAACAACTAGTATACATCGTTTAGGGCGTGGACTACCAGGGTATCTAATCCTGTTTGCTCCCCACGCTTTCACGCATTAGCGTCAGTTGAGTTCTAGCAGATCGCCTTCGCAATGGGTATTCTTGGTGATCTCTACGGATTTTACCCCTACACCACCAATTCCATCTGCCTCTCCCTCACTCTAGATTATCAGTTTCTCAAGCAGTTTAATGGTTAAGCCATTAGATTTCACAAAAGACTTGATAATCCGCCTACGCGTCCTTTACGCCCAGTGATTCCGAGTAACGCTTGCACCCTCCGTATTACCGCGGCTGCTGGCACGGAGTTAGCCGGTGCTTATTCCTTAGGTACCGTCAGAATTCTTCCCTAAGAAAAGGAGTTTACGCTCCGAAAAGTGTCATCCTCCACGCGGCGTTGCTGCGTCAGGGTTTCCCCCATTGCGCAATATTCCCTACTGCTGCCTCCCGTAGGAGTCTGGACCGTGTCTCAGTTCCAGTGTGACTGATCATCCTCTCAGACCAGTTAAGCGTCATAGCCTTGGTAAGCCATTACCTTACCAACTAGCTGATACTATATAGTCTCATCCTACACCGAAAAACTTTCCCTACTCAACTTGTGTTAAGCAGGAGTATAGAGTATTAGCAGTCGTTTCCAACTGTTGTCCTCTTGTGTAGGGCAGATTAACTATACCTTACTCACCCGTGCGCCACTAATCCACTTCTAGCAAGCTAGAAGCTTCATCGTTCGACTTGCATGTATTAGGCACGCCGCCAGCGTTCACTCTGAGCCAGGATCAAACTCTCCATAAAAATTATAGATAGTTTAATCTTTTTCTTCAAAGAAAAAGTTATGAAAGATTAAAAGAAAAGCTTTTAATCTTTTTAATTATTAGATTGAATAGATTTTACATAATTGCTTATGCCTAAATCTTTTCTGGCTCAATCGATCACTTATTTAGATTTCAAAGATTGACTAATAAGATTTGAAATAACAATATTAATTTTAAAGAACAAAAACAAAAAATCATTTATTATATGTAAATAAAGTTTAGTAATAATAAAGTTTTATAAACTTAGATTGCTTTAGCTAGGATTAAAGATTAATTTAAAACTAGAAACATAGGGTTTATAAAATCTTAATTTAACTTTAGTTAACTTTAGACTATAATTTAAAGATCTTAAGTCCTTTTCTGAAAAAGGAAATGAAAGTATAACCAATTAAGCTTAAAGGAGGATTAAATAA
>NZ_AINS01000035.1 GCF_000254135.1 Campylobacter coli LMG 9860 | reverse complement strand
ATATTGTTTTTGCATTTTTACTCCTTAATTAGCAAATAAATTTCCTTGATTATCTTTTAAATCTATTGTTACAGCTAAAGCTCTAGGTCGTCCAACTTTGTTTAATGTGTCAAAATTTACTTGGTATGTAAAGCTAAGTTTTGAGACTAAATCGAGTTCTTTTTTTACAGGTTGTAAAATATTTTTTTCTATATCAATAATTCTCTTATATGTCGTTCCGAAAAAATCATTTAAAGCGTCCAAATCCATTCTTTTTCTTTTTCCTGTATGTTTATCATAGCCATTTATTTCATATAAAAGCGGTGCCATTCTTAGAGTGTTTTTGTTCTTGATATCCATTAAAAGCTTTGTATTAAGAAAAGTGTAGTTTTTACTTACTCCCACAATCATATTTGCTATACGCTTAAAAAGATGAATTTCGGTGCGATTTTTTCCATATTCGATTTTAAATAAAGGCAATAAGTTCATACCTTCTACAATATTTTCCTTTTCATCCACAAAACTGATACTAGTCTCTTGCATTTGTTTTAAATTGTTTCTAATATCCTTGACATTTGAGCCAATATATTCGAGCATTTGTTTTGTATCTACAAAAACGCAAATTATATTTTCATCATCAAATGTAGATAAATCCTCTTTTTCAAGAACTGTAGAAAGATAGAACATAACTTTTAAACACACTAGATTATTTTTACTGATTGTGTTATCAATAAAATCATTACTTATCTTTTGATGAGTTTGTATTTTTCGTTGCTCTAACTTTTCGAGTTGTCGTTTTCTAAATTCTCTAGGTGTCACAAGTTTATCCTTTTAGTGAGTTTTTTAAATTATATACTAACTTTACTTAAAGTAAGCTTTTAAGATTAATAACTCACTTTATTTTTTGATATTTTTTAAAAAAATGCTTTAAATAACTATATATTAATTTTAGTGAGTTATTAAAATAAATCTCACTAAAAATACTTTATACTCACTAAAATGGAAAAATAGGCATTTGTAATTTTTAAGGTTTTCAATGTTTCACAGCCATTTTTTAAGAATTTCACAAGAAATTCGTTTAAAATGTGAAATTATAGCGGTTTGATAATTTAGCGAGTTTTTAACCTTAAAAAGTCTGTAAATTATTTTTTTAGGCTCAAATAGCCATTATATCAGTGTTTGTATGCTTTCTTATATAAAACTTAAATGAACTTATTTTCTCACTAAATTAGATTATAAAATCACT
>NZ_AINS01000036.1 GCF_000254135.1 Campylobacter coli LMG 9860 | reverse complement strand
ATTTGTAAATTTTTACTTAAATATATAATTTAAAAGTATAAATAAAATTCACTCTTTGTAATGAATTTTTTTCTCGTTAATGCGGATAGGCTTGATGAATAGATTAGATTTATGCTAATTTTTTTCATCTTTTCTATCTACAGTAGAATAATTAAAAAAGAATTTTTATACATTAGAAAATATCTTTGGAGCAGAAGTTATTTTTTGGTAACTTAAGAAAAAATATACAATCAAAAGAATGAAAACTCAAATGGGGCTAGTAAATCCAAAAATAACCAAAGGTTTTTAATGTAAAATCTATCCCAACCAAGAATAAAGAAAACTACTAAACTATCAATGTTTTACTTATTCATAATATTTACTTTAATTTATAGTAAGAATAATGGAATAAAAACAAAGACTTAGGCAAGAAAGATGAGCCAATTAAATTCTAAAGTACTAAAAATCAGCGACTATATGACAACAAGAATAAATATCTTTAGAGCTTTAGAACAAGCACTAAACAAAGGTTAAAAGTTTAAATTAGCTAAGCAAAGCTTTAAATGGAGTTTTTTATCCGAGTAAAATAGTTAAAGAAATGAAAAATAATCTTTAGAGAATGACATATGAAAAAAAGTATTTCTTGATACAAATATTTTTATTGATTTTTTGACGAAGCTAAGGTAAATAATAACAAGCTAAGTAACTAATATATTTTAATATCAAACGAAATAAATAGTATTTTCAGAAGATCTGATTTTAATCATTGCTTATTTAGTAGACAAAAACAAGTTACTAGAGTTCTTATGTCTTTTTTTAAAGCACGATAACAAATTCATATTTTGAAATAGTATCGTTTAGTCCAAATATTATTAATATAGCTTGTGATTTTCATTTGTAGAATAAAGGCGATTTTGAAATTATTTGCAATATTTTTGCGCAGAAAAAGAAAATTGCTGTGCAGTTTACATTATGGATAAAAATTCTAATGATGAATATATTAAAAAAATAAAGATAAAATTAAAAAGAGAAGAAACTATAATATTGATTTTTCTCATTATCAATACGAGTTTTTTGAGTTATCGCCTATGCTTATTAAAAAGAATAAATTGCAAAATTTTATATTAAGTCACAATAAAGAGTAATTTTATTATTTATAATAAATGAATTCTAAAAATTATTTTCAAATATTTTTAAAACAAAAAGCAAAGCAATTTATCTTTTGCTTTGCTTTTCAAGATTTTAAATCTTTCTTGGTTAAATTTAGTTTAGCATATTAAAGAATTAGAGTCTCTTAAAAATTAATTAGAATTTATATTTAAAACCTAATTGACCACTTACATAAGTTTCATTCTTACCATCTGTTTTACCGGCTAATATTTGTTTAGCTCCAATGCCTGCATTTAAGCTAAATTGCTCGCTAATATCAATATTGCCACCTATAATGATTTGTCCATAAGTTTTTTTCTTGTCATCACTTTTTACGCTAGGTAATGCTACTCCGTTTAAACTCGCTACAAAATCATCTCCGTTATTCATTACATATTGTTCTATTTTTGGAGTGATAAATAAATATGATTCTTCGCTCATATATTTTCTAATTTCAGTACCTAGCTCCAACGAAAGAGAGTTGTTGCTAGCACTATCAACATTTTTTCCTGCAATTCCATTTTCTTTGTAGCTTGGAGTGTATGCATAGTAGTAATTTGCTCCGGCAAAAGGTTTGACAAATAAGGTATTATCGCTAAAATCAAAAACATACCCCATGTTGGCACTTAAACCAAGAAATTTTCTATTAAAATCAGCACTATTTGTAGTGTTAAATCCTCTATTTGTAATATCTTGATCTGTTGTTGAAATTTGAGCATAAGCTTTAACATTAACTTCTACTTTAGGACTTATATAGATGTTAGAATAAGCACCAAATTGGAAATTATCTGATTTTTGTGTTAAAAGATTATCTTTTATTTCAGCATTTACATAAGTAAAATAAGCACCTATAATAGCATCATCGTTAATTTTTCTATCCATACCTATAGTAGCTCCATATAAAGCACTGCTATCTCCATCTATGATGTTTGTACCACCTATTACATTACCCCAAATGCTGTTTTCATAATTATCTACATAATTTCCTCTATAATCGTTAGCAGCAAATCTCATTTGAGATAATTTTGTAGCATAATTTCCATAAGGATTATTCAACATAGCTACACGAGAACCTATGGATACATCATTTGAAATATTAATAGTTGAGTTTATACCTGATGAAGCTTGATTTATATTTGATATAGATTTAGCTGAATCTTTTATGTCATTTGCTATTTGTTCTCCAGCTTTGTCAAATTTAATACTACCTATTGCATTAAAGTCTTTACCGAGTGCAAGTCCATCTAAAATTTTAGAAACAAAATCTTTATTAGAAGCTGAAACGCTAGAATCGTTTTTAATGTAATCATCGTTAGAGATTATTTGATCTCCAGCATTACTAATCATATCTTGAATTTGTTTTATTTGCTCATCAATTTTTGCGATAGCTTCATCAATTTTTTCTTTATTAGTACCTTCTTCATTTTTGGCACCTTCTAAATCAGTTTTAATTAATTCTAGATATTTTTTATCATTTTCTAGAATCATTTTGTTGTTATCTACATTTTTATTTGCACCACCGCTAATTAAAAGCTTATTATCTTTAGTAGAAAGTTTATATTCAATAAAATCTTTTATATCCATAGCTCTTACAACTTCATAATCAAGCCCTAAGTCTTTGTTGCTCATACCAACAATACTTTCAAAATTTTTACTTATATTTGCACTAGCTTTATTTGAATTTGTTATGTCTTCATTAAATCCTTCGCTTGCACTCATGAAAACATAATTATTTAAAGCTAAGTCTCCAAAACTTGTTGCTCCTATGGAAAAGTTTGAATTTGTGATATTTGCTTTACCATTTATTTGTATGTGGTTTTGACTTTTGTTGCCACCTACGGTAAATAGAGTAGATTGATCTGCTGTAAAATTTCCATTTACTTCAAGAGATCCTTGTAAGCCATATCCATCACCGATTAAAATGGCTGAAGATTTTATATCATCTAAAACACCCTCTGTGGGAGCAGATGAACCTTTTATGTTAAAATCTCCATTTACGATAGATCTTCCATTTGTACTTTGAAATATAACATCTATAGCTTCGGTTTTTTTAGCATTGATAGTATAATTTGTTACATAGGTAGAAATATCTCCATGTGAAATATTTTTAATAGCAAGATCATTAGAGCCTAAATTAATATTTACTGTTGCAAGATCTTCATAGCCTTCTTTTGCTATACTATTAGGTATATCTGTATTGTTGATATTTATGGTTAGATTACCATTGGTATAATCATTTTTTAAAGTAAAATGTTGTCCATCGTTTGTTTCAAAATGATTCTCCATGCTACCATCGCCATCAGCAATAGTAATTTCTTGAGCTAAAGCAGCACTGCTTAATAAAGCACTAATGCTAACACTCATTAAAACTTTACTTGTATGATAAGAAAGTTTCATTTGATTACTCCTTATAAATTTAAATTTAGAAAAGACATTATACCCCCCCCCTCTATAAATTTAGGTTTAAAGTAAATGAGATTTTAAAAATAAAGAAGTATTAAATTTTGTGATATAATATTTGTAATTTTATAATTACAAAAGAGATGACAATGGAACCCTTATTTACAACTCAAATTTTAAAATATAAAGGCAAAGATTTATTTACTTGTGATGATACTTTAGTGCGTGAAATCAAGCTTGAAATTTTTATCAATGATGAAAAAGTAGGCGCTTTAATGGCAACTCCTGTAGATGAGCAAGCTTTGGCGGTGGGGTATTTGATGAGTGAAAATATCATTGCTAAGGTGTCTGATATAGAAAGCATAGAAACTAAAGATGATGGCATGAGTGTGCATATCAAAGCCAAGATTGATAAAGAAAATTTAGCTAAACTCAATGCTGAAGGTGTGGTGATAAGTGGTTGTGGTAGAGCTCATACAGCCAATATTGACCCACAAAGTATAGAAGCAAGTAAAATTACAAGTGAGGCAAAATTTAATAAAGATGAAATTTTAAAACAAATGAGTGAATTTTATACTCAATGCGATCTTTATGAAAAAACAGGTTGCGTGCACACAGCCAAACTTTTTGTCGATAAAGATACCTTTTTTATAGGTGAGGATATAGCCCAGCACAATACCATAGACAAAGCTCTAGGAAAGGCAAGACTTGCGGGAGTAGAGCTTAGCAAATGCTTTTTAATGGTCAGCGGAAGACTAAGTTCTGAAATGGTGGCTAAGGCAGTGATGCACAAAATTCCTGTTCTTGTTTCACGCACAGCTCCTACTTGTTTAGGTGTCATGATAGCAAGAAAATTTGATTTAACACTTTGTGGCTTTGCAAGGGGTGAAAATATCAATATTTATAGTGGAGAAAATAGAATTAATGGATAAAAATAAAAAAATACTAGCTTATATGAAAGAGCTTTTAAATAGCAATGAAAAGCTTGATTGCGGAACGGCTTTTAAAATCGCTAAAAAATTTGATGTAGCTATAGAAGAGATAGGTAAAATAGCAGATATCAATGGAATTCGCATTGATAATTGTGAGCTTGGGCAATTTGGCCATCTTGATTTTGAAAAAGCAAAAATAGAAGTTTTAAGAAAGGTAGAGCCTAGCTTAGATGAAAAGCGTAGAATTTTTTGTAAAGATGCAAGAAATATTGCCAAAGAGGGTTGCGGATTAAAATCAATGCGTTCTGCTTTAAAAGCATATAAAATCGATGTAAAATATTGCCAACTTGGTTGTTTTAAAGAAAAAAAAGGCAAGCAGTTTGTAGTTAGGACTAAGACTTGGATAGAAAATGCAGACGGAGATTTGCTTTTTGGAAAAGGAAAAACCGAGCTTTTAGAACTCATAGGGCAAACAGGAAGTTTGCTTCATGCTTCAAAACTTATGGGGATAAATTATAAAAAAGCTTGGATGCATTTACAAGTTTTACAAAAAAATTCTCAAGAAATTTTAGTAAGTTCAAGACAGGGTCGCTCTAAAGAGTCAGGCACCAAACTTACACCAAGGGCTATGGAACTTATGGAAAATTACGCTACTTTGCAAAAAGATATCGAAGAATATGCCAATAAGCGTTTTAAAGAATTATTTTTTAAGCATAAAAAATAATTGCTAGGTTTGGTTTTGTAATTTTAAATGCAAGTAATTTTAATAAACTTGCATATTTCCTTGATTTAAAGACAAAAAAAGCAAGAAAGTATTATTATTTTGTTTATTAAATGAAGGAGAAATAATGAGAATTGATTGTAGAAATCTCGAGTGTCCTAAGCCTATTGTTGAGACAAAAAAAGCACTCCAAAATCTTCAAAATAATGAAATTTTAGAAATTGTGTTAAATTCTGTTATTTCTAAAAATAATGTTTTGAAATTTTTAACTTCTTTGAATTTGCATGCTGATATTGAAGAAAATAATAATGAATTTTATATAAGAGTAAAAAAACAAGAACTTGATTTTTCCAAAGCTAGTACAGATGAATACAATGTTTTATTTTTAAAGACAGACAAAGTAGGCGATGGCAAATTAGGAGAAAATTTACTTGTAGGTTTTTTAAGTACTTTAAAAAATGTAGAAAATATCCCGAGTAAAATTCTTTGTGTCAATGAAAGTGTTTTTATCAATGTAGATGAGAACCATAGGGCTCATTTAGTAATGAAAGAACTTGAAAAATTAGGTGTTGAGATTATAAGCTGTGGAGCTTGTTTAGAATTTTTTGGAAAGAGCAAGGAGCTTAAGATAGGAAGCATTGGCAATGCTTATGAGATTTTAAATGAGCTTTGTGGCAAGGCAAAAATCATCACTTTATAAGGAAAATATGGAATACAAAAACCAGAATCTAACACACTTTGTAAAAGCAGCAGGTTGAGCAGCGAAATTAAGCCCGGGTGGTCTTAAAACAATTTTAAATTTCATGCAAACAAGCCCAGCTTTACTCAGTGATATCGGCAATAATGAAGACGCAAGTGTTTTTCAAATTAGTCCTGAATTAGCCTTAGTGCAAACGCTTGATTTCATCACACCTATAGTAGATAGTGCTTATCATTTTGGTGCTATTGCTGCAGCCAATGCCTTAAGTGATGTGTTTGCTATGGGTGCAGAGGTGATTAATGCTTTAAATATAGTGGGTTTTGATACTTGCCATCATGAATTAAATGTCTTGCAAGAATTATTACAAGGTGCAAATGACAAGGTTCAAGAATGTGGTGGCATTATCGTGGGTGGACATACTATAGAAAGTGGTGAGCTTTTCTTTGGACTTAGTGTAACAGGAAAGGTACACCCTAAAAAATTTATTGCTAATAATACCGCTAAAAAAGGGGATTTGATTCTTTTAACCAAGCCTCTAGGGACGGGTATTTTAAGTACAGCTTTAAAAGCTCAAATGTTAGAAGAAAAACATTTAGATCGTATGCTTGAAAGCATGATGGGTTTAAATTATAAATCCAGCCAAATTGCACTTCGTTTTGGGGTTAATGCGATGAGTGATGTTACGGGCTTTGGTTTCTTAGGACATTTAAGAGAAATGTTAAATGATAGCATTTCATTTATGATTTTTAAAGATAAACTTCCTTATTTAGAGGGCGTAAAAGAATATTTTGATATGGGTTTGATTCCTGGTGGAGCTTATAAAAATTTAGATTTCATGCAAGAGCTTTATTCTAGTTTAAATGAGGAAGATTTACTGCTTTGTGATCCTCAAACTTCAGGAGGGCTTTTAATTTCTATAGAAGAGAAAAAGGCTTTAGAATGTCTTAAGGCTTTAGAAGATGAAAATATTAAAGCCAAAATTGTTGCCAAAGCAGTAGCTAAACAAGACGATAGATTTTTATTTTCTTAATTTTTGTTACTCATATACTCATAAAAACTTTTTTTAATTCTTTTTTATACATTTTTTTAAATTTAAAATGTTATTTTTACCTTATTTATAATATCATTTCTATTTTAAATATTATTTTATCCTTAGGAGATGTAAAAATGATACAAAAATCCTTAGCTTTAGCTGAAGAATTGCAAGGAAAAATAGAAGCAAACATTTCAAATTCTGAAAAAGAATTCCATGCTAAAATGCAAAAGCTTCTTAATAATCCTGAAAATAAAGTCATGCTGATCGAATTGCTTGACCGTTCTTTTAGATGTAAAGATAAAAGAGCAAGTTTTGAGCTTATCGAACATACTTTAAATAAGTATGGTATAGCAGATTTTTTTAGTGCCTTTGAGAAATTCTTACTCTTTAGCTTTTTAAATTTTGGTAAATTCGCACCTAATTTAAGTGTGCCATTTTTTGTAAAACATTTAAGAGAAGATACTAAAGCTATGGTTTTGGATGCAAATCCTAGTGTTTTAGAACCTCATATGCGCAAAAGAAAAGATCAAGATAATATCACTTTAAATGTGAATTTAATTGGCGAAGAGGTTTTAGGCGAAGCAGAAAGCAAATACCGCATTCAAAAATATGAAGAAGCTTTAAAATCAAGCTATATTACTTATATTTCGATTAAAATCACTACTATTTTTTCACAAATTAATATTATTGACTTTGAATACTCCAAGGATGAAGTGGTTAAAAGACTTGATCATCTTTATGCTTTAGCCTTAGAAGAAGAAAAAAAGCAGGGTGTGAGTAAATTTATCAATCTTGACATGGAAGAATTTAGAGATTTGGAACTAACCGTTGCTGCCTTTATGGAAAGTGTGTCTAAATTTGATATTAAAGCAGGTATTGTTTTACAAGCTTACATACCTGATTCTTATGAGTACCTTAAAAAACTTTTTGCCTTTTCAAAAGAAAGAGTTTTAAAAGGAATGAAGCCCATTAAAATTCGCTTTGTAAAAGGTGCAAACATGGAAAGCGAAGAGACGATTGCAAGTCAAAGAGGATGGGAGCTTCCTACTTTTTATAAAAAAATAGACACAGATAGCAATTATAACAAAATGCTTGATTTTGTTTTAGAGGGAGATAATTATAAATATATCAATGTGGGTATCGCAAGCCACAATATCTTTGAAATCGCTTATGCTTACACACGCATCAGTGAGACGGGAGCTCTTGATTCTTTCACTTTTGAAATGCTTGAAGGTATGAGTTTGCAATGTTCTTATGAATTGTCTAAAATGCATGATTTAATTCTTTATGCACCTGTTTGTGATGAAGCGCATTTTAATAATGCTATTGCTTATCTTGTAAGACGCCTTGATGAAAATACAAGCGAAGATAATTTCATGAGATATTTTTTCAATCTCAAAGTTGGGGATAATAACTGGAATGTGCAAAAAGAACTTTTCTTAAAATCTTTAGAAGGAATTAAAACGCTTGATAATAGCACACACCGCACCCAAGATAGAAACAAAGCTCCAAATATAGTAAGTGCTTATGAAAGTGGAATGTTTAATAACGAAAGCGATACGGATTTTATTTTGCCACAAAATAGAGCATGGGCTAAAGTCATAAGAGCTAAATATGAAAATTTAGAAAATTATGATGTAATGCCTGTAATCGGAGATTTGGAATTTGATAAAAATACTTTAAATATTTTAGAAGTTAAAGATAAAATCAAAGATAGAATGATAGGAAAAGCTTATTTAGCAGGCGAAAATGAAATCAAAAAAGCTCTTGAAGTAGCTAAAAATTCTAATTTTAAAAATACAAGTTTTGATGAAATTCATGCTATTTTAGCTAAGGCTGCAAATTTGATGAGAGAGCGTCGTGGGGATTTGATAGGTTTGGCTGCACTTGAAGTAGGAAAAACTTTCTTAGAAATTGATCCTGAAGTAAGTGAGGCTATTGATTTTACTGAATTTTATCCACATTCTTTAAAGGTTTTAAGAGAGCAAAATAAAAATACTCAATTTAGCCCTAAAGGTATAGGAGTAACCATAGCTCCTTGGAATTTCCCTATAGGTATTTCAGTTGGAACCATAGCAGCACCATTAGCAGCAGGCAATGTCGTAATTTATAAGCCTTCTTCGCTTTCAACTTTAACAGGCTATATGCTTTGTAAATGTTTTTGGGATGCAGGAATTAGCAAAGATGCTTTGATTTTCTTGCCTTCAAAAGGAAGCGATATTTCTAAATATTTACTTGTTGATGAAGCAGTGAAATTCTCTATACTTACAGGTGGAGAAGATACGGCTTATGCTATGCTTAAAGCAAATCCTACCTTACTTTTAAGTGCTGAAACGGGTGGTAAAAATGCTACGATTGTTTCTAAATTTGCAGATCGTGACAGCGCGATTAAAAATATTATCCATTCTGCTTTTAGCAACAGCGGTCAAAAATGCTCGGCTACTTCTTTGCTTGTTTTAGAGGAAGAAGTTTATGAAGATGAAGAATTTAAAAAGACTTTAGTAGATGCAGCTGCTTCTATGGCTGTAGGAAATCCTTTTGAATTTAAAAATAAATTAGGCACATTAGCAGATAAGCCTAGTGCTAAAGTAGAAAAAGCCTTAAATGAACTAGCGCCTTATGAAGAATGGGCTTTAAAACCTCAATTTTTAGAAAACAATCCTTATTTGATGACTCCAGGGATAAAATACGGCACCAAAAAAGGTGATTTCACTCATATGAATGAGCTTTTTGTACCGATTTTAAGTGTAATGAAAGCAAAAGATTTAAAAGAAGCTATAGAGATAGTCAATTCAACAGGCTATGGTCTTACTGCAGGATTTGAGAGCTTAGATGAAAGAGAATGGGAGTATTTTCACACTCATATAGAAGCAGGAAATATCTATATCAATAAACCTACAACAGGAGCTATAGTACTTCGTCAGCCTTTTGGTGGGGTGAAAAAATCTGCTATAGGTTTTGGTAGAAAAGTGGGAATTTATAATTACATAACCCAGTTTTTAGATATAAGCACAAGTGAAGCTGATGAGAATTTGCTCAATAACGAACTTGTTAAAACTTTAGAAAAAATAGATCTTGGCACAAATGAAGAAAATAAAAAAGCTTTAAACAATGCTATTTTGATGGCAAAATCTTATGCGTATCATTACAGAAATGAATTTAGTGTTTCAAAAGATTATGTCAATATACGCGGCGAGGATAATCTCTTTTCTTATACTAAGATTAAAAATTTAGCTTTTAGAGTGTGTGAGAATGATAATTTGCAAGATATTTTAGGAGTTATCATTGCAGCCAATATCTTAAATATCCCATTGAGCGTGAGCTATGAAGAAAACGATAAAATTTCTTTAGTAAAAGAACTTTGCAAAGCTATAAATCTAAACCTTGAAATCACAAATGAAAGCAAAGCTCAATTTGTTTCAAGATTGAAGAATTTTGAGAGAATTCGCTATCATGGAAAAGTGAGTGTGGAAGATGAAATTTATCAAGAAGCGGCAAAAGAAGCTAAGATTATTATCAGAGAAAAACCATTATTAAATGGTCGTTTTGAGCTTTTATTTTATCACAACGAAAAAGCTTTAAGTGTATCTTTCCATCGCTATGGAAATTTAGGCATTAGAGCGTTAAATCATTAAATCAAGGAGTAAAAATGGAAACAGTTCAAATTAATACCCCCATAGCGATAATGTTTGTGGCATATGCTGCTTTAATGCTTTATATAGGTTTTTATTTTTATAGGCAAAATAAAAATACAGAGGATTATTTCCTAGGTGGGCGTTCTTTAGGTCCTGTAGTTTCTGCACTAAGCGCAGGGGCTTCTGATATGAGCGGTTGGCTTTTGATGGGTTTGCCAGGGGCTTTGTATGCAAGTGGACTTATAGAGAGTTATATTGCTATAGGACTTAGTATCGGAGCTTTATTGAATTGGAGTTTTGTAGCAAAAAGACTTAGAATTTATACAAGTGTGATTGCAAATTCTATTACAATACCTGATTATTTCGAAACAAGATTTGATGATGATAAGCATATTTTGCGTATAGTTTGTGCGATTGTCATTTTGATATTTTTTACCTTTTATGTTTCATCAGGACTTGTGGGTGGAGCAAAATTATTTGAAGCAACTTTTGGTATAAGATATGAATATGCGCTTACTACTGGGACGCTTATTATCGTTGCTTATACTTTTTTAGGCGGATATAAAGCAGTTTGTTGGACGGATTTGCTTCAAGGACTTTTAATGATGGGTGCATTGATCGTTGTTCCTGCTGTTATGCTTTATCATTTAGGTGGTTTTGGTGAGGCTATGGCTGTTATAGAAGAAATTAAGCCTAATGCTTTATCCATGGGTGAGGGTATAGGAGCATTAAGCATTGTTTCTGCACTTGCTTGGGGCTTGGGATATTTTGGACAACCTCACATTTTGGTGCGCTTTATGTCTATTCGTTCTACTAAGGATATTCCTGCGGCTACCTTTGTAGGAATTTCTTGGATGGTGATTTCTTTGATAGGTGCTTGCTTTATAGGTCTTTTAGGGATAGCTTATGTGCATAAATTTGAGCTTACTCTTCAAGATCCTGAAAAAATCTTTATTGTAATGTCGCAACTTTTATTTAATCCATGGATAGCAGGTATTTTACTCAGTGCTATTTTGGCTGCTATTATGAGTACTGCAAGTTCACAACTTCTTGTATCAAGCTCTACCATAGCAGAGGATTTTTATAAAAGAATTTTCAACAAAGAAGCATCTAATAAAACTGTGATGAATTTGGGAAGAATAGGCGTTTTACTGGTAGCATTGGTTGCTTTTGTGATTTCAACAGATAAAGAATCAAGTGTTTTAAGTATTGTAGCTTATGCATGGGCAGGATTTGGAGCAAGTTTTGGTTCTGTAATGCTTTTCTCTTTATTTTGGAGCAGAATGACAAGAATAGGAGCGATTTTAGGTATGATAACAGGAGCTGTTATGGTTGTTCTTTGGAAAAATTATTTAGCAGAACTCTTTAATTTCCCTATTTATGAAATAGTTCCAGGCTTTGTAGCTGCTTCAGCAGTGATAATCATTGCAAGCTTACTTACTCAAGTACGCCCAGGAACTAAAGCTGCATATGAAAGAATGTTAAAAGAACTTTAAGATTTTTTAGAAAATGAGGATATTTGTTTAAATATCCTCCAAATTTCCTACTTTTTTATCTCAAAATGAAATTTTTTGCCCCAGCTTTTAAAATTAAAACTAGAGCAAAAGTTTATCAACTCTTTAAATTTGGAGCCAAATTTAAGGCTTTTGGATTAAAAACCGAAGTGTGGGACCATTTTGATCGATTTCAAGAATTTTAAAACCACGATTTTTTGCATCTTGAGGTATAGAATTGATACTTTGTGGACAATCGCAAAGCACTTCTAGGATTTCTCCGCTTTTAAGTTGCGGCAAGGCATCTAGCGTAGCAATAGCAGGATAAGGACAAGCTTCACCTTCTAAATTTAAAGTATAAGTAATTTTCATTTTTTATCCTTTTTGATTTAGTTTTTGAAAGAAGTGTTTTTTATAAAATAAAACACAAGCAAACATTAAAATAAAAAGAGCTAGATTTATGAAAAACCCACCCAAATTTCCAAATTCATTGAGCAAGTTAATTTTTACGCCCTCTTTGAAAGCGCTAGGTAAAAAGTCATAAGTTAGAGCCAAAATCATCGTTCCTACGATGTTTGCAATACCCACTATCATAAAATGACTTTGTCCCTCGCAAGCACGATAAGTCCATCCGCATTCACAACCCCCTGCGAAAACTATACCAAAACCAAATAAAAATGCCCCAATAGCCACAGCAGGAGAGAGTTCGATGAGTTTGCTATTGTGTCCATGTAAGATGAAAGCAAAAGCGATCAAAGAAGCGATTATCATACCGATTAAAGCGCCTTTTATAGCATTTTCCCTACCAAATAAGAATAAATCTCTAAAACAAGCAGTAAAACAAATTTGTCCTCTGGAGATGATAAAACCAAACGCAAAGCCAAAAATGAGTGCTAAAGCTAAAAGACTTTGTTTGCTTTGTGTGCTTATATTGCCATTAACAAGCACAAGATAAAACACCCATATTAAAAATGCTACAAAAAGAATACTACCTAAAACAAAATGAAATTTCGCACGCGAGTTTTGTTTGAGCAAAGGAATGTTTTCTTTATTTGCACATTGTAATTTTGCTTTAGGTTTAAAAAAGGAAGTGTTACAAAGTTTTACACCAAGATAAATTCCCAAAACCATAAAAACACCAAAAAACCAAGTATGCAGTGAAAAATAAGGCAAGCCTGTAAAAAAGTTTGCCAAGTTACACCCAAAGGCAAGTCTTGCGCCATAGCCTGAAAGAATTCCACCTACTATAGCTTGAAAGATTCTTATATTGCTAGCGGGTAAGCGAAATTTGACTTTGTTGGCTAAAAGTGCGGCTACTAAACAACCTATAAACATGCCTATAAGCATGATTCCATCGGTTCTCGTTAAAGGAGTACCATTTAAATTTTGCTTTTGATAATAAGAATATCCATTCAAATCCATACCTAAAAGCTCTAAAAATTCTCCACCCCAACGCGTCATTTCTCCCGTAACAGCCCAAACACCACTAAAAATTCCAAAGTATACTGCACTTAAAATTCCAAGTGTTATCATAGCACGGGAATTATCCCAAAAATTGATTAAATATTTTTGTTTAAAAGAATTCAAAGAAAGATCCTAAAAATGTAATCATCAAACCTTGATGCTAAAAAAAGAGTGAGATTATAACCTAATTTTAAACTAAAGTCAAAAATCAGTGATGCTTTGATAAAATTTGAAAATTTATTTTGTTTTTCATTTAAAAATAGCTATAATTATAACTTTGGAAGATTAGCGTATCTGGTGATCGTCACTGACTTCAAATCAGATGAAAGGGTAGTTGACTATTCTTTGGGGAGTTCGATTCTCTCATCTTCTCGCCGTAAAATTTAAGGAAAATAATGAGTAAAGCAGATATTATTGTTGGAATTCAATGGGGTGATGAAGGTAAAGGCAAAGTAGTAGATAAATTATGTGAAAATTATGACTATGTGTGTCGCAGTGCAGGGGGGCATAATGCAGGACATACCATTTGGGTAAATGGTGTAAGATACGCACTTCATCTTATGCCAAGTGGTGTTTTGCATTCAAGGTGTATTAATGTGATTGGCAATGGAGTTGTGGTATCTCCTGAAGTTTTAATCGCTGAAATGGCTCAATTTGAAAATTTAAAAGGCAGATTGTATATTAGCGATAGAGCACATTTAAATTTAAAGCACCATTCTTTGATAGATATTGCTAAAGAAAAACTCAAAGGTAAAGATGCTATAGGTACGACAGGTAAAGGTATAGGACCTTCTTATGCAGATAAAATTAACCGCACCGGACATAGAGTAGGAGAGCTTTTAGATCCTCAAAGACTTCACAATGCTTTAATGAAAGATTTTGAAGCAAATAAAAATTATTTAGAATTTTTAGGGATTGAAATTCCTGATTCAGATGAATTACTTAGTGATTTAAAACGCTTCAATGAGATTTTAACTCCGTTTATAACCGATACTACAAGAATGCTTTGGAAAGCTTTGGATGAGGATAAAAAAGTGCTTTTAGAAGGCGCTCAGGGCTCTATGCTTGATATTGATCATGGAATTTATCCTTATGTTACAAGCTCAAGTACTATTTCAGCAGGCGCTTTAACAGGACTTGGGTTAAATCCTAAAGAAGCGGGAAATATTATAGGTATTGTAAAAGCTTATACAACGCGTGTGGGAAATGGAGCTTTTCCTACTGAGGATAAGGGTGAAGATGGAGAAAAAATTGCGCAAATTGGAAAAGAAATTGGCGTAAGCACGGGACGTAAAAGACGCTGTGGATGGTTTGATGCAGTTGCTGTAAGATATACAGCAAGACTTAATGGTCTTGATGCTTTATCTTTGATGAAGCTTGATGTTTTAGATGGTTTTGAAAAGATAAAAATTTGTCGTGCTTATGAATATAAGGGCATGGAAATCGACTATATACCAAGCGATTTAGAAAATGTTCAACCTATTTATGAAGAAATAGATGGTTGGGATAAAGTTTTTGGTATAAAAGATTATGATTTATTGCCAGAAAATGCTAAAAAATATATAGCAAGACTTGAAGAGCTTGCAGGGGTTAAGGTAAAGTATATTTCTACTAGCCCTGAAAGAGATGATACTATCATCTTATGAAAAGTAAATATAATTCTGTTGTAAAGGTAAGAAAACAACAACTTGATAAAGCAGAATCAAATCTTAATCAAGCCAAACAAAGACAGCTTGAACATGAAAAAGCTTATGAACTTTCACGCCAAGAGTGTGAAAGTTTAGGCGTATTGCCAAAATCAGGATCTATAGCAGAGTTAAGATCGAATTTAAGTATGGCGCAAGTAGGACGCGAGGCTTTGGCAAGAGCTAGGGAGAAAGTAGAACTTTCTAAAAAAGAAATGAATCATTATCAGTTTTTATATCAAAAAGCACATTTAGATTATGAAAAAATGAAGGTTTTAGAAGCCGAGGAAATTAAACAAAAGCAAAAAGAACTTGCCAAGGCTGAAGAAAAATTTTTAGATGAAATTGCAATCAGTCGTTTTTTCAAAGGAGAAAAAGATGATTAAAAAATTTATATTGTTAGTTTTTATTTCAAGTGTAGTTTTTGGAGCTGAACAAGATTGTGAGCAGTATTTTGAAGCTAGAAAAGCTCAAATTGAATTGCAAACTAGAGAATTTGATGAAGCAAGGCAAGCTTTAGAAGCTTATAAAGCTTCTTTTGAAGCTTTGCAAAAAGAAAGGCTTGAAGTCTTAAATCAAAGAGAAGCTGAAGTAAATGCGACTTTAGCACAGATTGAAAGTTTAAAAGAACAAAATACAAAACTTTTAGAAGAGCAGCAAAAAATTTTAAATTCTATCAATGAAAAAACAGAAGGTAGGATTAAAGAAATTTATTCGCAAATGAAAGATACTGCAATAGCTGATGTTTTAACCCAAATGGATGCTGAAGATGCGAGTAAAATCATGCTATCTTTAGAGTCTAGAAAAATTTCAGGAGTGCTTTCTAAAATGGATCCTGCAAAAGCGAGCGAATTGACCTTATTGCTAAAAAATATGGATAATAATAAAAGCAATTAAAAATTTAATTTTTTAACATTCTTTTACCAAAAATATATTATTATTTCAAAATTATTAGTGAAAAGGCTTGAAAATGCGTATAAAATTGCCACATATACCTTATATTACAAATAAAATAATGTTAGATATTGCACATTCCTCTTTTGTTGAAATTAAAGATAATATTGAAAAGTTAAACCCTTGCATTAAACAAATTTTAGAAGATGATCTTATGAATGAAAGAAAGCTAGATGAAAGAGTTAAAGAGCTTTTAGAACAACAAGAAGATGAAATGGAGCTTATGCAAGTAGATCGTAAAAATATGTTTTGGCTTGTTAAGAAAAAATTAGCTCCTGAATTTGGTGTGATTTTAAATTCTGAAGATAGACACAATCATTTAGCGCATAGAATTTTAGAAGAACTTATAGAAAATGATTATATTAATTTTGTGGTAAGCGAAAATAGAGTGAAAAATTTAATTTTTTCTAGCATAGATGACTATCTTAAAATTTATGAAAAATTAGAAGATGAGGTTTATGAAAAAATAAGTAATTATAAAACAAAACCTATTCCAGGTAGCGAAGAATATGAGCTTATTTTTGAAAAACTTTACCAAGAAGAGCTTAGAAAAAAAGGAATGTTTTAAATTATGAAAGCTTATATTTATATAGAAAATGATATTTTTTTAACTGCTAAGGCTTTTGGCAAGGGTGGAACTTTTTTTGGCGAGCTTGTATTTAATACTTCTTTAACAGGTTATCAAGAGATAATATCTGATCCTTCATATGCAGGACAATTTATCATTTTTTCTATGCCTGAAATAGGCATTGTAGGAACCAATGAAAATGACAACGAAAGTAAAGAAATTTTTGCAAGTGGCGTTTTGATGAGAGAATTAAGCTCTACTTTTTCTAATTTTCGTGCTCAAAAAAGCTTACAAGAATACTTAGAAGAACATGGAAAAATAGGAGTTTATGGACTAGACACTCGCTATTTGGTAAAAATATTAAGAGACAGCGGAAATTTAAGAGCAGTTATCTCAACTGAAATCTCTAGCAAAGAAGAATTAAAAGCAGCTTTGGAAAAATCTGCAAAAATAGATGAGATTAATTTTGTAAAAGAAGTAAGTACTAAAAAATCCTACGCTCACAAACATGGAGTTTGGAATAATGCTACCCAAAGTTACAATAAGGCTAAAAAAAATACAAAAAAAGTTGCTGTTATTGATTATGGTGTGAAAGCAAACATTCTCAATGAGCTTGTGGAAGTGGGTTTAGAAGTAGAAGTTTTTCCTTATAATACCAAAGCAGAAGAACTTATCAAGCTTTATCAAAAAGGTCAAATTCAAGGTGTATTTCTTTCAAATGGACCAGGAGAGCCAAAAATTTTAAAACAAGAAATTGCTGAAATTAAAAAATTAGCCGAGGCTAAAATTCCTATGCTTGGAATTTGTTTAGGGCATCAGCTTTTAAGTAATGCTTTTGGATATGAAACTTATAAAATGAAATTTGGACAACACGGAGCTAATCATCCTGTGATCAACTTAGAAAACAAAAGTGTTGAAATCACTGCTCAAAACCATAATTATAATGTTCCTGAAGAGCTTTGCGAAGTAGCAATTATAACGCATAGAAATCTTTTTGGAGATAATGTCGAGGGTGTAAGGTATAAAGACTATCCTATTATTTCGGTGCAGCACCATCCTGAAAGTTCATCAGGTCCGCACGAAAGTAAATATATTTTTAAAGAATTTATGAATTTAATGTGAATTTCCTTCCTCTAAATTTTGACTTTTTGGCTATATTTAGTGTAGCCTTTTTATCGAGCTTTGGGCATTGCTATTCTATGTGTGGGGGATTTATTTTAGCTTTTATGAATTTAAATTCAACCCACAAAAATTTGTTTTTATTAACTTTTATTTATCAATTATTTAGAATTTTTTCTTATATTTTATTGGGAATAATCTTTGGGATATTTGGAAATTTATTAGCTATAAATGCCAAAATTCAAAGCTTATCCTTTTTTATACTCGGTGTGTTTATGGTAATTTTAGGTTTTTCTTTAATTTTTAGAGGTAAAATCCTTGCTTTTATCGAAAATCGCGCTTTTTTTGAGTATTTTATAAAAAAGATTATTAAAAAATCTATGGGTTTTAAGGGTGTAAAATCGGCAATGATTTTAGGTTTTGCTAATGGGTTTGTTCCTTGTGGTTTGGTGTATTTTTTTCTAGCGAATGCAATGAGTAGGCAAAATGTTACAGAAAGCATTTTGGTTATGCTAGTTTTTGGTCTTTCAACCCTTCCAGCAATGCTTTTTTTTGTCAAAATATCACAATATTTGGGTGTATTTTTGAAAAAAGTATTTAATTATTTATCTTATTTCATTATTGTAGCTTATGGAATAGGTTTAGCTTATATGGGTTTTAAGGCTTTTTAAATGGCAAATTCAGTTGCCGAGCAAGTTTTAAAAGTAATAGAAAAAAAGACAATTTTCTTTAAGATCAATTTGCAAGGTATAATTATCGATGCAAGTGAAAAATTTTGCAAGATAAGTGGTTATAGTAAAAAAGAGTTGATTGGAAAGCATCATTTTATTTTAAAACATCCTGATGTTAAAGAAAGTTATATCAATCAACTTTTAGGAAAACTTTGGCAAAAAGAAGCTTATTCGGTGGTTTTTAAAAATGTCGATAAGCTAGGCAAAACTTTTTATCTTGACGCATTTTTAATTCCTATTGTAGATAATAAGGGTGATTTAAATGAAATTATTGCTTTATCTTATGATATTAGCAATTCTTTTAAATTAAATGAAGAACTTGTATTAAATCATGCGAAATTGCGTGAAATTAGTGTAAATCTTGAAAAGACAGCTAAAGAGCGCAAGGAAGAATTTGCAAAACTAAGCAAAGATTTTGAGTATAAGCTTAAAGTTGCTTTAGAAAAAAATGAGAAAGATACAAAAAAGATTTATAAAGAAATTTTAAATTCTTCTATAGAGCAGATGATTAGCGATATTGCGCATCAGTGGAGACAACCTCTAAATGAGCTTGGTATTGCTATGTTTCAAATGAAACAAAATGTTCAAGATGAGAAGGGTTTTACCGAAATTTATCTACAATCTAAAAGTACGATAAAAAATATGTCAGAAACAATTGATATTTTTAGAACTTTATTTAAAAATAATGAAAACGAAAAAAATCATGTTTCTTTAAGAGAAATTTTAAATAAGGTAATTGGCATTGCTTTTGAAACCATAGAAAAACATCAAGTTAATACTCGAATAATCTCAAAAACAGATTATAGAGTTATAGCGCATGAGAATGGCCTAATGAGAGTTTTTTTAAATTTAATTATAAATTCCATAGAGGCATTTAAGACTCAAAAAGTAAAAAATATTATATTTAGTTTTTCCAAATTTGGAAAAAATTATATTAAAGTCAAGGTTAAGGATAATGCAGGCGGGGTTGATGAAGATATTTTAGACAAAATTTTTCAACCCTATATTACAACTAAACATCCTAGTCAAGGTATAGGAGCGGGACTTTACATCAGCAAGCAAATCGTAGAGAGTTTTGGTGGAAAAATTCAAGTTAAAAATATAAAAGATGGTGCTTGTTTTGAGATATATTTAAAGTTGCAAGAGGGGAATTAAATTATGAAAGAATTGGTTATATTGGTTGTAGAAGATGAAGTAAAAATTAGAGAATCGCTTGTTAATGTTTTATCTTCTTGTTACAGCAAGGTAATAGGTGCACAAAATGGTGATGAGGGTTTAAAGAAATTTAAAAAATTTAAGCCCGATTTGATTATTACAGATATTGCTATGCCTATCATGGATGGGCTTGATATGGCAAAAGAAATTAAAGAAATAGCAAATGATGTTCCTATTGTAGTGCTCAGTGCTTATTCGGAAAAAGAAAGATTGTTGCGTTCTATTGATATAGGTATAGATAAATATTTAATCAAACCTGTAGATGTAGATGAACTTTTTAAAGTTTTGGATTATTTAGTGGGTGAAAAGATAGAAACTAACGCGCTTGTTGATATTTCTAAAGAGTATCAATTCAATAAGACTAAAAGAATATTAATTCATAAAGGACAAGAAATTGTTTTAACCAAAAAAGAGCTTGCTTTTATTTCATTGCTTTTAAAGCAGCCTGGGGTTTTGGTATTGCATGAAGATATTAAGAAGAATGTTTGGATAGGTGAGCATGTTAGCGATACTGCGGTTAGAACTTTTATAAAAAGAGTAAGAGATAAAGTTGGAGAAAAATTTATTAAAAATGTTCCAGGTTTGGGATATAAAATCAATATAGAAAATTAGGACAAAAAATTCTTTAAAATATAAAAAATAACAAATGATTAACAAAAATATTGGCTTTAAGAAAAAATGTATAATTAATAGTCTATAATATAAACTTGTTATCTTAAAAATTTTAAGGAGAAAGTCGATGCACCCAGGTAATGCATTAAATTACGACTATACAGTTGCAAAATACTTTATGTTTGCGACTATATTGTTCGGGATTGTAGGTATGGCTATAGGAACTCTTATAGCTTTTCAAATGGCATATCCTAATCTAAACTATTTAGCAGGCGAATATGCTACTTTTTCAAGACTTAGACCGCTTCATACTTCTGGTGTGATTTTTGGTTTTATGCTTTCAGGGATTTGGGCAACTTGGTATTATATAGGACAGCGCGTTCTTAAAGTAAGTATGGCTGAATCCAAATTTCTAATGGCTATAGGCAAGCTTCATTTTTGGCTTTATATGATTACCATGATTGTAGCTGTAATTTCTTTATTTGCAGGTGTAAGTACCTCTAAAGAGTATGCTGAACTTGAGTGGCCTTTAGATATTCTTGTTGTGCTTATTTGGGTTTTATGGGGTGTAAGCATTTTTGGACTTATTGGAATTCGCCGTGAAAAAACCCTTTATATTTCTCTTTGGTATTACATAGCTACATTTTTAGGTATTGCTATGCTTTATCTTTTTAACAATATGGCAGTTCCAACTTATTTTGTTGCAGAAATGGGTAAATGGTGGCATAGTGTATCTATGTATGCAGGGACAAATGATGCTTTAGTTCAATGGTGGTATGGGCACAATGCGGTTGCTTTTGTATTTACTGTGGGTATTATTGCTCAAATTTATTATTTCTTACCAAAAGAAAGCGGTCAACCGATTTTCTCTTATAAACTTTCTTTATTTGCGTTTTGGGGCTTGATGTTTGTTTATCTTTGGGCAGGTGGACATCACTTGATTTATTCAACTGTGCCTGATTGGATGCAAACTATGGGTTCGGTTTTCTCTATCGTGCTTATCTTACCTTCTTGGGGTTCAGCGATAAATATCTTACTTACTATGAAGGGTGAATGGAGTCAACTTCGTGAAAGTCCTTTGATTAAATTTATGATTTTAGCATCAACTTTCTATATGTTCTCAACACTTGAAGGCCCAATTCTTTCAATTAAATCAGTAAATGCTCTAGCTCACTTTACAGATTGGATTCCAGGACATGTTCATGATGGAACTTTAGGTTGGGTTGGTTTTATGACTATGGCAGCACTTTATCATATGACTCCTAGAATATTTAGAAGAGAGCTTTATAGCAAATCTTTAATGGAAGCACAATTTTGGATTCAAACTACAGGTATAGTGCTTTATTTTGCTTCTATGTGGATAGCAGGTATCACTCAAGGTATGATGTGGAGAGCTACAGATGAATACGGCAACTTGCTTTACAGCTTTATTGACACTGTTGTAGCTATTATACCTTATTATTGGATTAGGGCAATTGGTGGTTTATTATATCTTATAGGATTTTTCATGTTTACTTATAATATTTATAAATCAATTGCTTGTGGAAAAGTGCTTGATAAAGAGCCAAAAAGCGCTTCGCCTATGGCTGCATAAAAAGGAGAGAAAATGTTTAGTTGGTTAGAAAAAAATCCATTCTTTTTTGCTGTCGCTGTTTTTATTGTGATTGCTTATGCTGGGATTATTGAAGTGCTGCCAAATTTTGCAGAAAATGCAAGACCTATAGAAGGAAAGAAGCCTTATACGGTTTTACAGCTTGCAGGACGCCAAATTTATATCAAAGATAGCTGTAATGCTTGTCATTCACAGCTTATTCGTCCTTTTAAATCTGAAACTGATCGTTATGGTATGTATTCTGTCAGTGGCGAATTTGCTTATGATAGACCTTTTCTTTGGGGTTCAAAAAGAACAGGTCCTGATTTAATGCGTGTTGGAAATTATAGAACTACAGACTGGCATGAAAACCATATGTGGGATCCTGTTTCAGTTGTTCCAAATTCTATTATGCCTGCTTATAAGCATATGTTTAAAAACAATGCCGACATGGAAACTGCTTATGCAGAAGCTTTAACTGTTAAAAAAGTGTTTAATGTCCCTTATGATACTGAAAATGGAACCAAGTTAGGTACTTGGGAAGAAGCACAAGCTGAAATAAAAGCCGAAGCACAAGCTATAGTTGATCAAATGAAAAACCAAGAGGTAAAAGATGCTTTTGCTAGGGGCGAGATTAAAGAAATCGTTGCTTTAATCGCTTATTTAAATAGCTTAAAGTAAAAATATGGAACATTTAGTGATTATTTGGAATGTGATTAAAAATTTGGTCACTTTGAATTTATCAGCAGTGCAAAAACATGAATGGGAAATTTTTCAAGGTTATGGATTTTTTCTATTTGTAATGTTTTTATCAATAGTATTGTATTCTTATTGGTATCATCTTTATAGGGCAGAAAAAAAAGGCGAGAGAAATTATGAAAAATATGCAAATCTCGCTTTGAGCGATGATATCGATGATAGTGTTTTAGAAAGTAAAAGGAGTGCTTGATGCAATGGTTAAATTTGCAAGATAATGTTAATTTATTATCTTTCATTGGAGCGATTCTTATTATATTGATTACTCTTGTAGTCGTTGGTAGAATGTTTAAATATATGAAAGAGAAAAAAGGTGAGGCAGAATTAAGTGAGCATAGCTGGGATGGCATAGGAGAATATAAAAATGCGATTCCAATAGGCTGGGCTGTTATATTCTTTCTTACCATAGTATGGGCAGTTTGGTATTTTTTATGGGGATATCCTTTAAATTCTTACTCAAGTATAGGTGAGTACAACGAAGAAGTTAAGGCTTACAATACTAAATTTGAAGAAAAATTCCAAAACTTATCTACTGAAGATAAGGTAGCTATGGGACAAAATATCTTTTTGGTTCAATGCTCTGCTTGTCATGGAATTACTGGTGATGGTATCAATGGAAAAGCTCAAAATTTAAATATTTGGGGTAGCGAAGAGGGTTTAATCGATGCGATTAAACATGGTGCAAAAGGTATGAATTTCCCAGGTGGAGAAATGCCTGCTGCTGCGGATTTGGGAATTGCTGAAGAAGATATTCCTGCGATTGCTGCTTATGTAGCAAAAGAGCTTTCTGCTATCAAGAAAACTTCTAATGAAAATTTGGTTGCTAAAGGAAAAGAGGCTTATGCAACTTGTGCAGCTTGCCATGGTGAAGATGGAAAAGGTCAAGATGGAATTTTCCCTGATCTTACAAAATACGGCTCAGCAGCATTTGTTGTAGATGTTTTACATAGTGGTAAAACAGGCTTTATTGGAGCTATGCCAGCATTTTCTATATTGAATGATACTCAAAAAGAAGCTGTTGGTGAGTATGTAATTTCTCTTTCAAGGGGTGAATAATGGAAAACACTAATAGATGCGTATTTTCTCTTTCAGGTGTTACGGGTATGCTGATTGCTACCGTTTTATTGCTTGCAATTTTAGTAGGTTTAACCATTTGGGGTCTTAAAGCTCAACAAGAAGTAATGCAACAGCCCTACAGCCTTAAAGATATCCAAAATGTTAAAATGCTTGGTTCAAAAGAACAAGATCATAAAAGCATAGGAGGGACAGCGCAATGAGTAAAGTTTTAGAATATTTGATTGTTATTGGCTTAGTTGTGACTGCTGCGATTACTGCATGGTCGGTTTTAACTGCAAACCATCTTCATATAGGATGAGAAAAATACTACAGGATGGCTTATTAGCCATCTTTTTATTTTTTATACCTGTGCAAATTCTTGCCCTTGAGCCTGTAGTTTTTAATGAAAATGTACTTAACCAAAAAGTTGTTGATGAGATTAATCTTATCGGTAAAGAACTTCAAGAAAAAAGCGGAATTTTTGCCGGCGTAGCAATTGGCGATAAGAGCGATTTTCAAACTTTATTAGACTTACATAAGCAACTCCCACAATCTTATGTTTTGCTTGTTTTATCTAAAAATTCTCATAAAGTCGATATCATAGGTTCTAAAGGAGCTTTAACTTTAATCGATAAAGAAGCTGTGCTTAGTCCTTATCCAGGAACAGGATCTATTTTGCCTATTTTAGCGACCAATAAAGGCGATATTTATAATGCGGCTATTTTAAATGGCTATGGAGATATGGTTGATCGTTTAGCACAAGCTAGAGGGATTGAATTGCAACACTCTATGGGCAATGCAAACCGCGATACTATCAATATTTTAAGAATTTTAATCTATGGCTTTATTTGCTTTGCGTTGTTATACTACGCTCAAAGAAGAATGAAAAGGAAGAAAAATGCTTGAAAGTAAAAAAACCTTTTGGCCTTATGGAATTTTAATTTCGATTTTTGCTATTGTGGTTGCTTGTGTGGCAACTATTATAGTGGCAAGCAATTATCCTGTATATGAGGATGATTTTTATTTTGACTCTTACCAAAATGTTGAAAATAATTATAATATTATCCAAAAACAACAAGAGCAATTTGATACCTTGTTTAAGGTTGAATTTCAAAATGATAAGATTGATTTGATTGGTAAAAGAAAGATTGCAAGTTATACAATCAGTGCAGATTCTTATCTAGCGCAATTTAAAATAACAGCCTTAAACGATCAAGCAAATATACAAAATTTAAAGAGTGAAATTTTACTTACAAGACCCCACACAAGAGAATTTGATCAAAAACTTTTAGGGCAAATTCAAGATGGAGTTTTAAGTGTATCCTTGCCTCAGCTTGAAAAAGGTAGATGGCAACTCAAAATCAAACTTAGCACAGATGATGAAATAACAGGCTTTTTTAGCTATGAATTAAATGCTCAATGATACTAAGAATATTTAGTTCCTCAAGAAAGATTAAAGAATATCAAGAAAAAGCAAAGGCCAAAAACGCTTTACTTGATTCTGCTTTTCTTGTATCAGATTTTTTAGATCGAGTATGCGTGGTAAATTCTTTTAAAGCAAGCTCTTATGAGAGCTTGCTTTTAATGCAAGAAGCTTGTTTAAAAAGTAAAGATTTAGAAAAAAAACTAGGTATTTCAGCTGAATTTTTTGCTTTTTTGAAAAATAACGAATACCTTTTTTCTTTTTTTAAAGAATTAAGTTTAGAAAAAAAAAGTATACAAGATCTTAAAAACAATGACTATTACGCAACTTATAATGAGCATTTAGAAATTTTAGACGAGGTTTATACAAATTATCTTCTTTTGCTTAAGCAACACAATTTATACGATGATTTATCCTTAGCTCAAGAATATAAACTTAATTTAGATTTTTTAAACGAATACGAAAGTATATATTATGATTTACAAGGTTTTTTAAGCAAATTTGAAGAGGATTTGTTGTGTGAGATTTCTAAAATCAAAAGCACAATCATAAGCTTTAAAACAAGCAAATTTAATCTTGAATACCTACTAGAACTTGACTTTTTAAAAGATATACACTTGGAACTTGATATGTTTTATGAAGTCAATCTTTCACAAAAAAAGATTTTAAAACAAGAAAAACTTTCAAATCCTAACACTTTAGTCAAGCTAAAGGCTTTTGAGCTTAGGTCTTTACAATGTGCTTTTGTTATGGATGAAATTTCTAATTTTGTCCGAGCAGGAATAGATCCTGAAAAGATAGCTGTTATCACTCCTGATGAAAGTTTTTGTGAGCTTTTAAAACTTTTTGATAAAAACAATATGTTAAATTTTGCTAGTGGAGTAAGCATTAAAGAAAGTTTGTTTTATCAAAAGATCAAAGCCTTATATAATGGAGCAAATTCAGACGCTTTTATCTATAAGATAGATGAGAATTATTTCGAACAAGAAAAAATGATTTTTGATTATCATAATACTTTGTTGCATTATTTAGAACTTCAATTTGAAGATTTTAGAACTCGCTTTGATCAAATTTGTGATTTGCAGTATTTTGAAAATTTAATCCACAGTTTTTTAAAAGATGAAAGTCAAGAGCTTATGAATTTGGTGCAAAAAGAGCTTTGTTTTATAAAGGACTTGCTCAAAAACAAATCCTTAAAGCTTAAAGAACTCATGCAACTTTTTTTCATGCAATTAGATCAAATAAAGCTAAGTTATGTGGGTGGTGGAAAAGTCACTGTTATGGGACTTTTAGAAAGCAGGGGACTTAGTTTTGATGGTGTTGTCATACTTGATTTTAATGAAGATTTTGTTCCTAAAAGAAGTATTAATGAGTTGTTTTTAAACAATGAAGTGCGTAAAAAAGCAGGGCTTATAAGCTATGAAAGAAGAGAGAATTTACAAAGACTTTATTATGAAAATTTGATGAAAAATGCTAAAAAACTTAGCATTAGTTTTGTGGAGAATGAAGAGCAAACTCGATCGCGTTTTTTAGATGAGCTTGATTTTAATTTTTTTGAAGAAAAAACCACACCTTCTAAAGCCTATTTAAATGCTTTAAAACTCGACTATCAAGGCGTAGAGTTAAATTTAAATCCTATAAAAGTACCTGTTTTAAAACACGATATTTTCGAAAAAGAATTATCGTTTAGTCGTTTGAATTTATTTTTATATCAAAAAAGAACTTATTTTTATCGCTATATTTTAGAATTACCTGAAGCTAGAGCCTTAAGCGATGAAAGCAAGGCTAAAAATCAAGGAAATTTTATCCATAAAATGCTCGAGCTTTATTATAAGAATTATTCTAAAAATAATTTTAACCTAAAAATTTTCAATGATTTGTTAGAGCAAGAATATCCAAAATACAGCATTAGCGAACTTGAGCTTGAAATTTTTAAATTAAAATTTATACAATTTGCCGAAAATGAAAAAGAGCATTTTAAATTAGGTTATAAGGTGATTGAGCAAGAAGAGGAACATCATAAAGCTTTAAATATCCAAAATCATACGATCAGGCTTAAGGGTATTGTTGATCGTATTGATAAGCTTGAGGATAAACATTTTATCATTGATTATAAAAGTGGAAAAGTCCCTGAAAAATCCTTTCAGCTAGCTTTTTATAAGGCTTTATGCGATGAAAATGCGGAAGCAAAATTTTATGATTTAAATCAAATGCAATTTGTTGAAGAAAAGGCCAAAAGCTTGGATGAGCTTAAAGAATGTCTAAAAGATTTGCTTGAGCAAAGAGAAGAAGAGATTGAATTTGAAAACGATAAGGATGAGTATTGCCCTTATAAAATCATCTACAAAAAGGATTTTAGATGAAATTTAAGCCTTTTTTAGCCTTAGAAGCAAGCGCAGGAAGCGGTAAAACTTTTGCCTTAAGTGTGCGTTTTGTGGCTCTTATTTTACAAGGAGCAAAAATAAATGAAATTTTAGCTCTAACTTTTACCAAAAAAGCAAGCAACGAAATGAAAAAAAGGATTATCGAAACTTTTTTAAATTTGGAAAAAGAAAGTAAAAAAAGCGAGTGTAAAGAGCTTTGTGAGCTTTTAGGGTGCGAAGAAGACGAGCTGATATTTTTAAGAGATAAGAAAAAACAAGAGTTTTTAAGACAAGAGCTTAAGATAAGCACATTTGATTCTTTTTTTAGTCGAATTTTAAGAGCCTTTGCTTTAAATTTGGGATTAAGTAGTGATTTTGATACAAGTGAAGAAAAGCTCGATGTTAGGGCTGTTTTTTTAAAATTACTCAACCGCCAAGAATTAAAAGATTTAGCTTATTATAAGGTGAGTTTAGAAGATAATCATGATTTTTTTGAAGAGCTTGAGAATTTCTATGAAAATGCGTATTTTAAAGAATGCGTAAGGATTCCTAATCCTTCAAAAGCTTCTATCAATCAAGCCTATGATGATTTAAGGGTTTATTGTTTAAGCTTAGATCATGTCAAAGGATATAAATATTTATGCACGCATTTTAAAGATGAAGTGCTTCAATTAAGCCAATTTGCAAAGTCAGATCTTTTGAATTTAACAGGTGCTCCAAAATACTTGCAAGAATTAGAAGATAGCGATGCTAAATTCAGCCAAAAAAGAAAAGCATTCATCAAAGCTTTAGATGCTTATGCTAAAGAGCTTGAAGAATATAAGATCGCAAATTTAATGAATCTTTTAAGCCATTTTAGCAAGGCTAAAGATATCATCCAAAAAGATAAAAATACTTTAAGCTTTAGCGATATTAGCCGAAGGGTGCTAGATCTTATCAGAAGTGATTTTAAAGATATGATTTATTTTCGCTTGGATGGCTATATTTCTCATTTATTAATCGATGAATTTCAAGATACTAGCGTGGTGCAGTATCAAATTTTAAGACCTTTGATCGCCGAGCTTGTTTCGGGCGAGGGCGTGAAGAAAAATAGAACCTTTTTTTATGTGGGCGATAAAAAACAAAGTATCTATCGTTTTAGAAAAGGCAAAAAAGAACTTTTTGATTTGTTGCAAACTGAATTTAAACAAATTCAAAAAGATCAACTCACGATCAATTACCGCTCTAAACAAATTTTGGTTGATTTTGTCAATAAAACCTTTCAAAGCAAGATTAAAGACTACACCCCTCAACTTTCTTTAGAAAGCAAAAAAGGTGGCTTTGTGCGTGTGATCGAGTCGCAAGAAACAAAGGTGGATAAAGATCAAGCTAAAGAAATTCAAGATAAAACCCTAGAAGCTTTGCTAGAGCAGCTTAAATTTTTAAAAAGTAAAAATATCATTTATGATGATATTTGCATTTTGTGTTGGAAAAATAACGATGCGGATATGATTTTGGATTTTTTACACGAGCAAGATATCCCAGCCTTTACTCAAAGTAATATTTTACTCGAAAATAAAGCCTGCATAAGAGTGCTTTTAGAATACGCTAAATACTGCATTTTTGGCGATAAGTTTTACTTGCATTTTTTAAAAGAAATGTTAGGTTTTGAGCCTTTGAAATTAAAGCTTGATTTGGCAAAAAGTGCTGTGCAAAATGTGCTTTATTTGATCAAAGAATTAAAACTTGATCTTAATGATATGGCTTTGATTCAGTTTATAGAATACGCTAAAAGCAAGGATGATTTTTTAAAGCTTTTGTTTGAGCCTTGCACTTTAAAAATTATGAGTGAGCAAAATAGAGGTATAAATATCATGACTGTGCACAAATCCAAGGGCTTGGAATTTGATCATGTGATTTTACTTGATAGTCTTTCAAAAAACAATCCCAACAATAAAACCATAATGCTTGAGTACGATATCGATCAAGGTTGGGAGCTTCACATAAAAGATAGCTACCGAAAAGCGACTCAAGAGAGCGAATATAAAGCTTTTATAGATAAAATCACAAAAGCAGATTACGAAGATGATATCAATAAGCTTTATGTTGCTTTTACAAGAGCAAAAGACAATCTTATCATCATCAAAAGAAATGCCTCGTTTCAAAGTGGAAATTATCCAAGTTATTTAAACACTATGCTTGATATTGAAATTCAAGAATTAGGCGAGATAGAAATTCAAACCAATGACACCCACTTACCTCAAAAAGAAAGCTTTCAAGCCTTAATGGAATTTGAAAAAATTCCTTTGCAGGATATAGAAAGAAAAGAAAATACAAGCTCGGATGAAATTTATTTTGGAAATGCTTTTCACTTTTTTATGCAGAATTTAAAGCTTCCACAAGGAGAAAATTTTGACATTCTTTGTCAGAAGGTGAGTGGTAAATTTAGACATTTTTTAAATCACGATGATTTTGAAAGGCTTTTTAAAAGGATAAAAAATTTACTTGCTAATGCCCAATTTCAAAAACTCATCGAAAATAAAAAATTGCTCAAAGAGCAAGCTTTGAGTTTTCAAGGTGAGATTAAACAGCTTGATTTGCTTGCTTTAGGCGAGGATGAAGCTATCATTATAGACTATAAAACGGGTTTGAATTTCAACAAGCATAAAGAGCAGGTTTTGCTTTATAAAGAAGCTATAGAGAAGATTTTGGCTAAGAAATCAACTCAAGCTTTTTTAGTTTATGTTTTAGAAGATAAGGTGGAGATAATAGAGATTTAATAGCCTATATCATCAAATTTAGGCTCGATTACAATTTTTCCACTTTTATCTATAAAACCGTATTTTCCATTTAACCCAACTCCTGCCAATCCTTCCCAAAAGCTCCAAATATCATCAAATTCAGGCTTTGCTATAATTTCCCCGTTTTTATCTAAGAAGCTCCACTGTCCATCGATTTTTACCCTTATTAAATCACCGCTTACAAAGATACCAGCAAAACAAGCTTTACCATCTCCATCATCGCATTTTTCTTTATAGATAGTTTGGAGCATTTTACAGTTACTTTCATCATCGTAGTGGCATTTTTCCTCAAGTTTGCTTATATAGACTCTGCTGTATTTTCCACCATAAAAATACTGATATATGCTTAGCGAAGCTATCAAAAAGAAACTCACCATGCTAATTATGATTTTGCTTTTGTGTTTTGCGATAAATTCTTTTCTTTGTTTGAGACTTTTTTCTCTTTCTTCTTGAGCTATTTTTCTTTTCTCTTCTTCTAGTCTTCTTAATTCTTCTTGTTTCCTTCTTTCTTGTTCTAGTTTTTCTTCTGCTTGCGGATCGTATAAATCACTATTTCCACACTCTTTGCAGAATTTAGCTATATCTAAATTTTTTGTATTGCAATGATTATAAATAAGCATTATGCACCCCTTGTTTCTTTGATGATTTCATAAGCTAAATTGATCTTTTTCATCATCTCTTGAGCTATTTTAAAAGTTCAGGTGGAAGTTCTTTGGAGTAGAGATTGTCATAGTGGTACTCTTTGGCTAATTTTCTATAATTTTTCTTGATAGTTTCAAAATCATCCTTAGGATGAGAATTTAAAATTTCATAAGCTTGTTCGAGAGTGATTGTAAATTTGTCTTCTTTTGGTTGTTCTTGCTGTGCTTTTTCATGAGTAAAATTATAAATTTGTTCATATTTTAGCTTTACTTCTCTAAATTTTATAAGGTTTAATCCAAGTCCTACGATGATATTTTCCATAAGAGCATTTTCATTTGCGCTCATTTTTGCATCATAATATATCAAATCAAGCAGTAAACATATGAGAAAATCGATTTCTTTCTCGTAAAATCTTGCACTAGTGCAAAGTTCATGGATGCTTCTGCCTTGATTTTTTTCATACTCAAAAATGCTTGCATAAGTATTTCTAAATCCACTGTATTCTTTAGAATAAAACATCTCTATCTTATCGAGTAAAGAAGATATAAATTTGGATAAATCTTTTGTGATGATTTTATCATCTGCTTTTGCAACTTTTGCCAAAAGCGCTACTATGATAGCGGGATTTTTACTGTAAATATAATCAAGCCTTTGTCTTGCGGGATGATTTAACCCTTTTCCACAAAATATACAAAATTTAGCATCTTCTTCAGGGTTTATCTTAAGACAATTTTTACACTGAAGATACTCTTGAACTTTAAATTTTTAAAGAAAGCAAAATAAAACCTTATTTTTAATATAATAAAAAGTAATTTTAACAAGGATATGCTTAAAATGTAATATTTTATCTGTACTAGCGAGATAAAAATAAAAAGGCTACTAAACTTTAAATATTCTTAAATTAAGTATTATTTAAGTAAAAATAATTATAATCTCATTTTCAAAAAATTTTTGGCAAAGGTAAAAATTATGACAAAGATAACAAAGCCAAACGAAGTTAAACGAGAATGGATTGTTTTAGACGCAGAAGGCAAACGCTTTGGTCGTCTTTTAACTGAAGTAGCAACGATTTTAAGAGGTAAAAATAAACCTTGCTTTACTCCTAATGTTGATTGTGGTGATTATGTGATTATCATCAATGCTTCAAAAGCTGTATTTACAGGTGCAAATAAAGCAGAAGATAAGCTTTATCACAGACATTCAGGATATTTTGGAAGCGTAAAAAGCGAAAAATTCGGACATTTACTTGAAAAAAATCCTGCAAAATTATACAAATTAGCAGTTAGAGGTATGCTTCCTAAAACAAATTTGGGTAGAGCGATGCTTAAAAAATTAAAAATTTATGCGGGTAGTGAGCACCCACACACTGCGCAAATTGCTAAAGAAGGAAAATAATCATGGCAACAACATATGCAACAGGTAAAAGAAAAACTGCTATAGCAAAAGTATGGGTAAAACCAGGTAGCGGTAAAATCAGCGTTAATGGTATCGATTTAAATACTTGGCTTGGTGGACATGAAGCGATCAAGCTTAAAGTAGTTCAGCCTTTACTTGTAACTAAGCAAGAAACTTCAATGGATATCAAAGCAACGACTTTAGGTGGTGGTTATAGTGCTCAAGCAGAAGCTTTAAGACACGGAATTTCAAGAGCTTTAGCGGCTATGGATGCTGATTTTAGAGCTTTATTGAAACCTAAAGGACTTCTTACTAGAGATAGCAGAACTGTTGAGCGTAAAAAATATGGACGCCGCAAAGCAAGAAGAAGCCCACAATTCTCTAAACGTTAATCTTTGGCGGGATTTTCCCGCTTTTTATATTTTATCTCTATTTACTATTTATTTTTTTTATATTTTATGATATAATTGAACTTCGTACTACTTAAGTGAATTTATCTATGAAAGGCTTTTGATGAGAAAGTTATTGCTATGTTTAGGGTTGTCAAGCGTTTTATTTGGTGCAGATAACAATGTAAAATTTGAAATCACTCCTACTTTGAATTACAATTATTTTGAAGGTAATTTAGATATGGATAATCGCTATGCACCAGGGATTAGACTAGGGTATCATTTTGATGATTTTTGGCTTGATCAATTAGAACTAGGTTTAGAACATTACTCGGATGTAAAATATACAAATTCTACTCTTACCACCGATATTACTAGAACTTATTTGAGTGCTATTAAAGGCATTGATTTAGGTGAGAAATTTTATTTTTATGGTTTAGCTGGTGGGGGATATGAGGATTTTTCTAAAGGCGCTTTTGATAATAAAAGTGGAGGATTTGGCCATTATGGAGCAGGTTTAAAATTTCGCCTTAGTGATTCTTTAGCTTTAAGACTTGAAACAAGAGATCAAATTTCTTTCCATGATGCAGATCATAGTTGGGTTTCAACTTTGGGCATTAGTTTTGGTTTTGGCGCTAAGCAAGAAAAAGTTGTAGTGGAGCAAACAAAAGAAGTAGTTAATAAACCTCAAGTTGTAACCCCTGCTCCAGCTCCTGTAGTCTCACAATCAAAATGTCCTGAAGAACCAAGAGAGGGTGCTTTGTTGGATGAGAATGGTTGCGAAAAAACAATTTATTTAGAGGGACATTTTGATTTTGATAAAGTAAATATCAACCCAGCCTTTGAAGAACAAATCAAAGAAATTGCTCAAATTTTAGATGAAAATGTAAGATATGATACTATTTTAGAGGGTCATACTGATAATATAGGTTCTAGATCATACAATCAAAAACTTTCAGAAAGACGCGCTAACAGCGTTGCAAAAGAGCTTGAAAAATTCGGTGTAGATAAAAGTCGTATCCAGACAGTTGGTTATGGTCAAGATAAGCCACGCTCAAGCAATGACACTAAAGAGGGTAGAGCAGATAATAGAAGAGTAGAGGCTAAATTTATTTTAAATTAATGAAAAAGACTATTTTATTTGACTTAGATGGCACTTTGATTGATTCTATTGATGCCATCTTAAATTCTTTCCAAGGAGCTTTTAAAATCCTTGGATTAACTCCAAAAAATAACGAAGAGATTAAAAATCTTATAGGCTATCCTTTAGAGCATATGTTTAAAATTCTTTACCATGAAAAAGCGCATTTGAGTCAAGAATTTGTTCTAGCTTATCGTGAAATTTATTCACAGATTTATTTAGAGCAGACTACTCTTTTGCCTAAAGCAAAAGAAGCTTTAGAATTAGCTTTTGAAATTGCGGACTTAGGTATAGTGACAACTAAGGGTGGAAAATTTACTCCCTTGTTGTTAGAGCATTTAGGAGTGAAAAAATTCTTTAAAACTTTAATAACACTTGAAGATATAACAAATCCAAAACCTCATGCAGAACCCATACTTTTAGCCTTAGAAAAAATGCAAAAAACTAAAGAAAATGCCTATATGATAGGCGATACGATCTTAGATATCCAAGCAGCAATGGCAGCAAATATTACCCCCTTAGCTTTAAGTTGTGGTTATGGAGATGAAGATGAGTTAAAACGCTATTCTATGGTATTTCCAAGTGCCTATAAATCGGTTTTATATATAAAAAATGATTAAACTAACTTCAAGTTTTTGTTAAACGCCTTTTAAGAGAATTTATAGTAAATTGGTGGCCGAAAAATTATAAAAATTATCAATTAATAATAAAAGGAAGGTTTCTATGGGTAAAATTATGAAAACTATGGATGGAAATGAGGCCGCTGCATATGCTGCATACGCCTTTACTGAAGTAGCCGGTATTTATCCTATTACACCCAGCTCTCCTATGGCTGATTATACTGATATGTGGGCAGCTGCGGGTAAAAAAAATCTTTTTGGCGTTCCAGTAAAAATCGTTGAAATGCAAAGTGAGGCAGGTGCAGCAGGTACTGTGCATGGATCACTGCAAACAGGAGCTTTAACCACAACTTATACAGCTTCTCAAGGTTTATTACTAAAAATTCCAAATATGTATAAAATTGCAGGGCAATTACTCCCCTGTGTAATCCATGTGGCAGCGCGTTCTTTAGCAGCGCAAGCTTTATCTATCTTTGGTGATCATCAAGATATTTATGCTGCAAGACAAATTGGTTTTGCTATGCTTTGTTCGCATTCTGTACAAGAAACTATGGATTTAGCTGGAGTTGCACATTTATGTGCGATTAAAGGAAGAGTGCCATTTTTGCATTTCTTTGATGGTTTTAGAACTTCGCATGAAATTCAAAAAGTTGAAGTAATGGATTATGAGCATTTTGATAGATTGTTAGATCGCAAAGCTTTGCTTGAATTTAGAAATAGTGCTTTAAATCCTGAAAACCCTAAAACACGCGGTACAGCACAAAATGATGATATTTATTTTCAAACAAGAGAAGTAAGCAATCGTTTTTATGATGCTTTACCAGATGTTGTAAATGAATATATGCGAGAAATTTCAAAAATCACAGGTAGAGAATATAAGCCATTTACTTATTATGGACACAAAGAACCTGAAAGAATTGTTATAGCTATGGGTTCTGTGACTCAAACCCTTGAAGAGGTTGTTGATCATCTTAATTCTAAGGGTGAAAAAGTAGGGATTGTAAAGGTTTATTTATATCGTCCTTTTAGTTTAAAATATTTCTTTGATGTTATGCCAAAATCTGTGAAAAAAATAGCTGTTTTAGATAGAACTAAAGAGCCAGGAAGTCTTGGAGAGCCTTTATATCTTGATATTAAATCAGCTTTCTATGGCAAAGAAAATGCTCCTATTATCGTAGGAGGAAGATATGGACTTTCTTCTAAAGATGTTGATCCTGCACAAATGATAGCGGTATTTGAAAATCTTAAACTTGATAATCCAAAAGATGGTTTTACAGTGGGTATTATCGATGATGTTACTCATACTTCTTTGCAAACAGGTGGAAAAATTTCACTAGGAGATGAAAGCGCTATAGAATGTTTATTTTATGGGTTAGGTGCAGATGGTACTGTGGGTGCTAATAAAAATTCTATTAAAATCATCGGAGATAAAACAGACTTTTATGCACAAGCGTATTTTGCTTATGATTCTAAAAAATCAGGGGGCTATACAAGAAGCCATTTAAGATTTTCTAAAAAACCAATCCGCTCAACCTATCTTGTTTCAACTCCACATTTCATCGCTTGTTCGGTAGCGGCTTATCTTGAAATTTATGATGTTTTAGCAGGAATCCGAAAAGGAGGAACTTTCCTTTTAAATAGTATTTGGAATGCTGAAGAAACTATAAGACAACTTCCAGATGCAGTTAAGAAGACTTTGGCTGAAAAAGAAGTGAATTTTTATATTATCAATGCTACAAAACTTGCTCGTGATATAGGACTTGGAAATCGCACAAATACTATTATGCAATCTGCCTTTTTCAAACTTGCAAAAATCATTCCTTATGAAGATGCTCAAAAATATATGAAAGAATTAGCTTATAAGTCTTATAGCAAAAAAGGCGATGCTATTGTAGAGATGAATTACAAAGCTATTGATGTAGGAGCAGATGGACTTGTAAAAGTAGAAGTTGATCCAAGTTGGAAAAATTTAGAAATCAAAGAAAAAGAACAAATCAATGCTTACAAGGGTACTGAATTTGTTGAAAAGATCGTTAAACCTATGAATGCAGCAAAAGGAGATGAATTACCTGTATCTACTTTCTTAGGTTATGAAGATGGAAGCTTTGAGCATGGAACGACCGAATACGAAAAACGCGGCGTTGGGGTAATGGTACCAAGATGGATAGAGGCTAATTGTATCCAATGTAATCAATGTGCTTCTGTATGTCCGCACGCGGTTATTAGACCATTTTTAATCAATGATGAAGAAATGGCTAAGGCTCCAAGAGGAGTAAAAGATCACGCTTTAGAAGCTAAGGGTACTAAAGGTGAAAAATTGAGCTTCAAAATTCAGGTTTCTCCACTTGATTGTACGGGCTGTGAGCTTTGTGTGCATGAGTGTCCTACTAAGGAAAAATCTTTGGTTATGGTTCCTCTTCAAGAAGAAATGGATTTTGGTGAGCAAGAAAATGCAGATTATTTATTTAAAGAAATTACTTACAAAGATGATATTTTAAATAAAGAAAGCACCAAAGGGGCTCAGTTTGCTCAACCTTTATTTGAATTCCATGGAGCATGTCCAGGTTGTGGTGAAACTCCTTATATTACTTTGATTACTAGATTATTTGGTGAAAGAATGATTATCGCTAATGCTACGGGATGTAGTTCGATTTATGGAGGTTCAGCTCCTTCTACTCCTTATAGAAAAAGCGTGAAAAATGGACATGGCCCTGCTTGGGGAAATTCACTTTTTGAAGACAATGCTGAGTTTGGTTTGGGCATGAAAATTGCAACTGAAAACACAAGACACCGCATTGAACATATCATGAATGAAAGCATGCAAGAAGTTCCAAATGCTTTATCAGCCCTTTTTAAAGATTGGATTGCAAATAAAGACAATGGTGCAGAATCGGTAGAAATCAAAGATAAGATGATACCTATTTTAGAGCAAAATACTGATATTAAAGCTGTTCAGGATATTTTAAATTTAAAACATTTTTTAAGTAAAAAATCTCATTGGATTTTTGGTGGTGATGGCTGGGCTTATGATATAGGTTATGGCGGGCTTGATCATGTTTTAGCAAGCGGTGAAAATGTAAATATTTTAGTGCTTGATACAGAAGTGTATTCTAATACAGGGGGCCAAAGTTCAAAATCTTCAAGAACAGGTGCAGTTGCGCAATTTGCCGCAGCAGGAAAACCTATACAGAAAAAAGATTTGGGTCAGATTGCTATGACTTATGGTTATATTTTTGTAGCACAAGTTAATTCTACGGCAAATTATAGCCATTTAATCAAAGCTATTATGGCAGCTGAAGCTTATGATGGTCCTTCTTTGATTATATGCTATTCTCCTTGTATCGCTCATGGTATCAAGGGTGGGCTTGGATATTCAGGCGAGCAAGGCGAACTTGCTACAAAATGCGGTTATTGGCCTCTTTATACTTTTGATCCAAGACTAGAAGAACAAGGCAAAAATCCTTTAACTATGGTAGGAAAAGAGCCTGATTGGGATCTTTATGAAAGCTTTTTAATGAATGAGGTGCGTTATAATTCTTTGAAAAAATCAAATCCAGAGCATGCAAAAGAATTATTTGAGCGCAATAAAAAAGATGCACAACGCCGTTATAGACAGCTTAAAAGAATTGCTATGGCTGATTTTAGCGATGAGGTTGAGAGCTGATAAAATATTTTTTAAGTATAACATTGTGCTTTTGCACTTTGTTATCATATGAGGATTTTGAAGAATATTTTAAGATTTTAAACACCAAGCAGAATGTAGAGCTTGGAAATCTTCAAAATCCATTCTTTAATCCTACTTTTGAAAAAATCAAAGACATAAAAATTATTGCTATTATGCTTGATAGAGTAAAGATTGATAATAAATGGTATAAAAAGGGTGATAAGATAGGGGAGGCCGTGATTACTGATATTACTACAAAAGAAATTATTTTAAGATATGATACTTTGGATTTTAAAATAGCGTTTAAAAACAATGATAAGATTAATATTTATTAAAATTCTATTTTTTACCAATCTTATTTATGCCATGGAATGCCAAAAACGCTTATTTGATATAAATATCAATGAAGATCTAAGCATAGAAGAAAGCCTAAAAGAACTTGCTAGTTATTGCTCTTTTAGCGTGGTAATTAAAGATACAATTGCTAAGGAAAAACTAAAAGCCATTCAAAGCAGTATCAATATCCACCAAATGAGTTTAGATGAAATTTTTAAACTTTTTATAGAAGAACAGGATCTAGCTTATAAATTTGATGGCAAGATTTTAAAAATTTCTGCTTTGCAAACTAGAATTTTTAAAATCAACTATATTACTTCAGTTAGAGAAGGACAAAGCATAACCAAGGCTTCGGTGGATTCTAAGCCAAGGCAAAGTGAGTATTATAGCGCTTTTGAAGATAATGAAGATAATATGATTAAAAGTATGGAAAAATTTGACTTTTGGCAAAATATAGAAAAAGAGATTATGATTTTGCTTAGCTCCTCACATGAAAACTATGATATAAAAGCACCTATAGTCAATCCAAATGCTGGGCTTGTTATCGTTACTGGAACGCATTCTCAGCTTCAACGCGTAAAAGCTTATTTACAAAAGCTTGAAAGTCGTCTTAAAAAACAAGTTATTATAGATGTGAGTATACTTGCTGTAAATCTTAATAAAAATCATTCTAGTGGGATCAATTGGCAAAATTTCAATATAGGATTAAATTCTCAAACGAGCGATAATACAAATTCTTTTATGCAAATACAAAATGGTCAAGGTTTTGTTAAAAATTTGGGTTTAAGAGCGAATTTGAATTTTGATTCCATTGTCAATTTTTTATCTCAAAGTGGAAAAACCAGTGTTTTATCTAATCCTAAATTAATGGCTTTAAACAATCAACAAGCCATTATTTCCATAGGCGATACTGTGAATTATCAAGTAAAAGAAAGCTCTAAAGGTACTGAAAATGGCACAACTGTAAGTGAGAGTTATAGTAATTATTCTATTTTCATAGGAATTTTGCTTAATATTTTGCCCGAAATTTCTGATGATGGAAAAATCATGCTTAGGATCAATCCAAGTCTAAGCGACTTTAAATACCCAGAGGACAATAAAAGACAAAAAGAACCCCGCACTATCGCGCCTGATACAATTCAAAAAAAGCTTTCAAGTGTGGTGCAAGTAGAAAATAATCAAACTTTAATTTTGGGCGGACTTATCTCTCATAATCGCTCACAAAATGATAATTCTGTTAATTTTTTATCTAAAATTCCCATTTTGGGTTCTTTATTTAGAAGTGAAGATGAAAATTCCAATATCACAGAAATTGTTTTTATCATCACTCCAAGCATAGTAGACAATACACATATACCTAGTCTTAGGGAGTTAGGATTTAAATACAATGAATAATATAATTGCTTTTAGACAAGAATGTTTTGATCAAATCAATGCCTTATTAAAAAATAAAGCTTTGATTTTACTTTGGGGTAAAAGCGGTAGTGGGAAAAGTGTTTTATTGCAAAGACTTGCGCTATATCATAATGAAGATTTTACCAATGAAATTTTTACAGATGAAAAAGATTTTCATCATTTTATACAAGATAAAAAACGAAAAATTATCATACTAGATGAAGTGGGGATGTATAGTCCTAATGTATTAGAACTAATTCGGATTTATAGCGATGAAATGAGTTTTGTGCTTAGCTCGCATAAAAAAATCAATCTTTTTGAAGAGGAGTATTTTAAAAGTCGTTTTAGTGCTATTTTTTGGCTTCAAAAACCTGATATAAATGAATTAAGCAATTATATCAAAATGAAATTTAATCAAGACTTTCCCCAAAAATCTTTAAAATTTCTTATGAAAATTTATCAAGGAAATTTAAGGTATTTAGACAAGATACTTCAAAGTTTTTGCGAATTAAACACCTATTTAAACAATAAAAAAAGTCAAGATTATATTTTAAGACTAAGCGCATTAGAGCAGGGATTTTTAAAATGAATATAGAAGAAAGAGTGCGCGAGCTTGAGGATAAATATAAAAGATATTTATTGAAAAAATATTTTAAGTTTTTATTTATCTTTGCCATTTTGATAGCATGCATGCTTATAAGCTTTTTTATGGTGCAAGATTTTTACAAACAAAAGGCCTTAGCTTTAGAAGCTTTAGAATATAAAAAAACACTCAATTGGCAAATTACACAAGCGCAAATTGCAAATGAAAAAAATAAAATTTTACAAGAAAGATTATCCAAAGATGAAAGCAAAGATGAGTTAGAAGAGGAGTTGAAAACTCAAATTGATATTTATTCTAAGATTTTAAATATAAGTGATTTAAAAAGGAGTTTTTACCAAAATCCAAGCTATCAAAAAGCTATGAATTTAGCTACTCAGTATTATGAAAACAAAGATTATGAAAAGTCTATTTTTTGGTCTTTAAAAGCCAATGACATCGATAGAAAAAATTCAGACTCATGGGTTTTATTTGCCAAGGCTAAACAAGCTTTAGGAAAAGATGAGGAGGCTAAGCAAGCTTTGGATACTTATGTAAGTTATTATGGCTTGATTGAATTTGATAAGGAAATAGATGATTGAGCGATTTTTATTTGAAGATTATATTAACGGTAAAATCACCCTTGAGCAAATTGATCGTGAGCATAAAATCGATAGTGAAATTTTTCTAAAAGCTTTGGCTAGTGATAAAAATATTTCTTATTCTACTTTAGAGGAACTTGATCTTAGTTTGGGTGAAAAATTTCCATGTAGTTTTCTTTTTAAATTTAAAATCTTGCCCATTTTAAGTAAAGAAAATACACTTCATATAGCAAGCTCCAAACCTTGTTCTTTAGAGCTTTTAGATGAGATTAGAATTTTTTATGAAGTTAAGAATATAGAAGTTTTGATCGCAAGCGAATTTAAGATTATGAAATTTTTATATAAACTTCAAGTTAGAGAAAAACTTAAAAATTTAAGCACCAATCTTAGATTAGAATGGAAAGAAAATAGAAGTCAAGATGAGCAAAGTTGTATCAGTCAAATTTTTGATTTTATACTCGATGAAATTCTTGAATTTAATCCTAGCGATATACATATAGAAGCAAGAGAAAATGATACTTTGATAAGATTTAGAGTAGATGGAATTTTACGCGAATTTGCTTGTCTTGAAAAAGATATTTATGAGGCTTTGGTTTTTCATATTAAATTTTTATCGCAGCTTAATGTTGCAGAATCAAGAAAGGCTCAAGATGGAAATTTTGAGCTTAAAATCAAAGAAAATAGATATGATTTTAGGATTTCATCTTTGCCTTTGCAAAATGGCGAAAGCATTGTGATAAGAATTTTAAAACACAACGAAGAAATTTTGGATTTAGAAAATTTAAATTTGGGCGAAAAAAATCTTACAATTCTAAAAAAAGCCCTATACAACCCTTATGGAATGATTTTACTAACAGGTCCTACAGGAAGTGGAAAAAGTACAAGTTTATATGCTTGTTTAAATGAGCTAAAAAGCATAGAAAAGAAAATAATTTCTGTGGAAGATCCTATAGAATATAAAATGCCTTTAATTCAGCAAATTTTGCTAAATCCAAAAGCAGGACTTGAATTTAATAATGCCCTAAGAGCCATTTTAAGACAAGATCCTGATATTATCATGGTAGGAGAAATCAGAGATGAGGAGAGCCTTGATATAGCGATTAAGGCTTCCTTAACGGGGCACTTGCTTTTAAGTACTTTGCATACAAATAATGCCATTTCTACCATAGATAGATTAATTGACATGAGTGCAAAGCCTTATTTGATCGCTTCTGCTTTAAGGCTTGTCATTGCCCAGCGTTTAGTGCGCAAGCTTTGTCCTAAATGCAAGCAAAAAAGCACTAAGGTTTATGAAATAAAAGGTGATTTTTTTGAAGCTAAAGGCTGCGAGTATTGTCATCATAGTGGATATCAAGGTAGAGAACTCATCAGTGAGTGTTTATATATCGATGAGGAAATAGCTCAAGTTATTAGAGAGGGTGGTTATAAAAATAAAATTCTAGAGCTTGCTAAAGTAAAGGGTTTTCAAAGTATGTTTGAGCAAGGTTTGCAAAAAGCAAAAGAGGGTATAACTAGCATAGATGAGCTTTTAAGGGTACTTAATGAAGCTTTATGAGCTCGAGATTAAAGGCAAAACAAAACAGACAAAGCATTTAAGGGCTAAAAATTTAAACGAAGCTCAAGCAAAAGCTATCGCTAAAAAATGGGAAATTTTAAATATCAAAGAGATACAAAAAGCAAGTTTTAAAAGATTAGATGATGCAAGATTTATCCTTTTCTTTCAAGAATTATCTTTGCTTTGCGAAGTAGGAATCAGCATAAAAGATGCTTTAAAGGAGCTTGATAAAATATATTCTCACAAGATGATTGCCAAGCTTTGCGATAATTTAAATTTAGGACAAAATTTAAGCCTTGCTTTTGAAAATGCAAATTTTGGGCTTACTCATGCGGAATTAGCCCTTATTAAAACTTCCCAAAACACAGGAAAATTAAGTGAAATTTTCATGCAAATTTCAAGATTAAGACAAAATAATGTAGAAAATGAACAAAGAGTCAAAAAAGCTTTAAGATATCCTTTGATTGTTTTTTTAAGTGTGTGCGCGGCTTTTGTTTTACTCATGCTTTTTGTTGTGCCTAATTTTAAAGATTTATTTGAGGATTTAAATTTAGCCTTACCCTTTATAACCGAGCTTATAATTTATATTTATAATTTTTTGGATAAGTATATTTTGCTTGTGTTTTGTTTGATCGCACTTATTTTATTTCTTACTTTATTTTTGTATAGAAAATATTATTTCTTTTCATATTTTTGCGATAGCTTGCTTTTAAAACTTCCTTTGTTGTCTAAATTTATTATTTATCAGCAAAATTATTCTTTTTTTATGATTTTCTCTTTACTTTTAAAAAGCGGCATTTCTCTTTTGGAAGCTTTTAAATTAGCCACTTTGGCCTTAAATAATAAAAAGGTATTATTGTATTATCAAGAAATTAGAACATTTATGGATTCTGGCCTTGAAATAAGTCACGCCTTTAAAAAAGTAGATCTTTTTGATCCTTTGGTTTTTTCTATGTTGAGTATAGCTATGAAAAGTTCTAAGCTTGAGTTTTTGAGCGAGGAGATTGCGAAATATTATAAAAACAAAAGTGAAAATTTAATGGACAAGTTTTTAAGCTTTTTAGAACCTATAATGACTTTATGGGTTGCGATTTTAGTATTGTTTTTAGCACTTGGAATTTTTTTACCTATATGGGAACTTAGCTCAGGAGTAAATTTTTAAGAAAAATAATCCCAAGCAACCTTGATGATAGTAGCACCTACGACGATTAAAAACAAGGTTTTTATAAATTTGCCATTGGTTTTAAGTACTAATTTTGAACCAAGATAGGCCCCTAAAATTTGTCCTACACCCATAAGCAAACCTACTATCCATAAAAGTTCATATTGCCACAAAAAGATAAAAAGAGCAACGACATTGCTGGTGAAATTTAGAATTTTTGTATTAATACTTGCTTTTTTCATATTAAAACCCAGTAGCATTACGCAAGCAAAAATCCAAAATGAACCCGTCCCAGGCCCTAAAAAACCATCATAAAAACCCAAAGTTAAACCACAAATTAAATGAAAAAATTTGATATTTTTTATCTTTGCTTCACTCTCGTGTTTACCCAAACTAGGACGCAAAGCAGTGTATAAAAAAGTCAAAGTTAAGAAAATCAAAATGATAAGTTTTAAATGCTCATCTTTTACAAAAAGCACGCTGTAACTTCCTATGGCTGCGCCTAAGGCTGTGAAAAAAATACCATAAGCAAGATGAGGTAGGGTGGTTGATTTAAAATAAGTTAAAGTCGCTGTAAAAGAGCCAAAGACACTTTGGAGTTTATTGGTTGCCAAAGAAAGATGTGCAGGAATTCCACAGGCTATAAGCGCAGGAAGTGTGATAAGCCCACCTCCACCCACAATAGAATCAATAAATCCTGCAAAAAGAGCTACAAAAAACAATACAAAATAATAAATCGTATCTAGATGTTCAAAGCCCATTTTTACTCCTTTAGTTTGCTAAGTTCTTTATTTTGCCCCAAACGATAAAGCGCAAAGTCATATTTTATAGGATCATTTGCATCCAATCTTTTTAAATTATGCGTGAGTTCTAAAACGCTTTTATAGTCGTATATTTTACGCTTTAGAAGACCTAAAGTCAAGGAAATTTTATGTGTATGTGTATCAAGAGGGATTAAAAGATCTTTGGTGTGAATTTTGGTAAAAAGTCCAAGATCAAGCTCATCTTTTCTAACCATCCATCTTAGATACATATTATAACGCTTAAGAGGTGAAGTAGGGGTATTTTGCCAAATTTTACCAAAGAAAAAATCATAACCATAACTCGAATACGAATTTAAAGTCTTGATTTTTTGCAAAAAAGCTAGGATTGCATCGGTGGTATTTTCTCTTTTTTGATAGGCTGTACTAAAAAGTTCATGGAGTGAAATTTCATTTTTAAGCCTTGCAAAAGTGAGAAAAATTTCTTGTATATCCTTTTCATTTTGAAAACGATATTTTAAATTTTTAAGTTCTTTTTGAATTTGTTTTTGGCTTAAATCAAGCAAAGAAAAATCAAGTTTTTTTAAAAAATTGACTATATTTTTAGCATTCCCATAAGCAAATAAAGCACAAAGTAAAGCGATAAATTCATCATTATGAAATTTAGCAACTTGCAAAGGATCAGGACTTTCAAAAAGAGCTTTGTTGGTATTTTTTTCTTCGACCAAAGAATCAAGTTTGTTTTTAAGTGGAGTAAAATTTTTCACTAGATACCGCTAGAGCTTAGGATTTAAGCCCTAATAAGGTATCTAGCATTTGATCTACTGTGGTTACGATTTTTGCTGCAGCACCATAGCTTGATTGCCATTGTATGAGAGCGGCTAATTCTTCGTTGGTATTTACCCCGCTTTTAGATTGATATTCGCTATAAACGGAGTTATAAAGCGTTTGATTACTCGCATTTACAACATTATTGTTTTCACCATCAGAGCCTATTTTACCCGTAAGCTTGCGGTAATACTCTTCCATAGTAAGATTATCAATTGTTCCATCTTCATTGTAAAAATTCACTTTATCATATTGAAGTTGTATGATTTTATTTGCCATATCATTTCCACTATCAACACCGTTTAGGCTTGCTCTTACTGTGCTTGGATCATTTAAGATAGAATCTTTTACTTTGATATCGCTAGCATTAGTTCCGCTAAAAAATCCTCCTATGCTAAATGCACCGGCAAAATTGGTTCCCTTATCTTCTATGGCTACTTTAAAGCCTGATTTTGCATTGATTTGAAATAAACTATCCCCTGTTTTTGCATCATAGCTAAAACTTGCATTGATATGATCATCAACATCATCATTTGCATTATTGTTGCCATTATCATCTGTGTTAGCAGTGATTTGACGCATGATATCTTCCATAGTGGTATTTACATCAACGGTAATGGTTTTTGTAAGTTTTTTATCGCCCTTATCATCATAAATAACTATATCAAAACTTCCAGGCTGTATGGTTCTATCATAATTTACCAAAGGAATGTCCTCTGTAAGTCCTGGAAGATAATCAGAAGTTACTGAGCTTTTTGCTGAGCTTGCGTAAAGATTATTGGTTTCATTGATCATGGTTTTTGCAAAGGTATTTAAAGAATCCATATAGCCTTGAATGATTCCATCGCTATATTTTCCTTCGCTTTTGCTATAATTTCTTCCGCGTAAGTCAAGTTGAGCTCCAAGTTGTCCACCGTTAATTTTTGCAGTTAGATCGCGAACTTTTTCATCTGGAGTTTCATAATAAATGCTATAAGCTTTATTTTTATCATCATAATCAAGTTTTAAAGGATGAAAATTAACACCATCTACTATACTAAAACCTTCTATGCTGAGATTGTATTGATGTCCTGGATCAGTGATGGTTGTATCAAGGCGATTGTCTTGATTGATTTCATTTTTGCTTGCAACTGCACTAACTAGCTTTGAAAGAGTAAGCTCAAGTTCATCTCTTCTATCCCTAAGTTCATTTGCGTGTTCTGTTGGTAAGGCTTCTTGTCCATAAATTTGTTTATTTATAGTAGCAATTTCTTCGCCAATTCTATTAATCTCATCAACTGTATTTTTAATATCATCATTTACTTTTTTTTGGATTTTATCTAAGGTAGCAAAGGTATTATTTACACTTTCTGTCAAGGTTTGAGAAGCTTTTACAAGGGCTATTTTGGTGGCATTTTCATTGGGGTTAGATGCAAAATCATTCCATGCTTTATTGTAATTTTCTAAGTCTTGTAAAATTCCAGTACTTTGCAAATCAGGAAAGCGTTGAGCGATTTCTTCTAGGGTTGAGGCCATGTATTTTGTGTATTCTAACTGATTTGAAGCACCTTTAAGCTTATAGTATGAGTACTCATCATGCAAGCGGACTATGCTTTCTACGGCTGTTCCTGTTCCAACTTGTACTCCACCTGTTGTAACAAAGCCATTTGTAGTTTGTACCACTCTTTGACGAGTATAAAAGGTTGCATTTGCATTGGAGATGTTATTACTTGTGGTTGCAATTTGTACTTCACTTGCCTTTAAACCAGTAACCCCTGTATATAAAGTTCCAAAAATACCCATCTTTAATCCTTAAACATTGATTTTAAAAATTGACTCTGGAGTAGTCTTTTTATCTCCATAAGCATTATTTGTTCCATCATTCATATCAAACATTTTATTAACCAAGCCATCGAGAAAATCTTTAACAATAAGAACAAATTTCGCGTATTCTTTATTTGTAGTATGAAGAGTTTGTAAGTTCTTTTTAAGTTCATCTAATTTTTGCTTATCTTCTTCATCGAGCAATTCACTCAATCCTTTGGTAGAACTGTTATTAAGCTCAACTAAAGCAGAATCAAGTTTTTTTTTAGCAGCACTAAATTCAGAGATAAGCTTGTTTTTTTCTTCAACACTTGAAGCAACTGTATCGTGTTTTGCAATTTTTATATTTTCTATATCTTCTTGTGTTAATTCTATGAGTTTTGTTAAGATGGCATTGACTTCATCGAGTCTTTGTTTAAGCATTTCATTCTCCTTTTTAACTCAAAAAAAGGAGAATGAAATCAAATTAAAGAATCCGCTATTGCTTGAGCTGTAGCTTTTGTGTCTATTTTATAGCTACCATTTTTAATTTGCTCTGCGATTCTTGCAGCTTTATCATTCTCTGTTTTTTGAGTGTCGTTTGTTTTAGTTTCTTTGTCTGTTTTTGTTGTATTTAAAGTGGTGTTTGCCACATAACTTTGTTGTATAGGATTGATCATTTCTGCCTCCTTTGATCTTATATAAATCCTCTACAAACTATATCGACTAAAAATTAAAAAACTTAACCCCTTTCTTTTAAAAAATCGTATAATAATTTTGAAAATCCCATGCCACCGCTTAAGGCTTTACTCATGGTATCATTATACATAGATGAATAAATTTCATCACTCGCATCTTTTCCAAAAAGTGAATTTTGAGTTTTTAAAGATACATCTAAAACTTGTTTTAGAAAAAAAGCTTCAAAAGCATCGGTTTGCTCTTTTAAAGCTTCATCTTCTTTGGTTTTTGTTATTATCTCATTGTTATTGATCTTAAAGTCAGATTCTAAGATTCTTGCCTTAGCTGCGCGTTCAAGCAAAGCATTATTCATACTATAAGTGCTTAAAAAATTATCTACTTTCATTAGATGATCTCCAAATCTGCATTGATAGCACCCGCTCTTTTTAAATTTTCCATGATAGCAATGATATCATTTGGCGTTGCTCCAAGTTTGTTTAGCATTCTAGCAATGTTTGCAACTGTGCTTTTGGCATTGTTGATTCTTAAGGTATTTGAACTTGGATCTACAAAGCCACCATCTTTCATATCGATCTCATTTTGAGCTGCTGCTGCATTATTGTTTGGATCAATTTTTATGGTAATATCTTTATGGGTGATTAAAACAGGCTCAACCTCAATATCCACTCCTGCAATCACCGTTCCTGTTCTTTCATCGATAATTACCTTACTTTGAGGAGTATAAGCAATATCTTGCTCTAAAACTCTTGCCATAAAATCAACATTAGAAAGATCTTCAGGTTTTTTAAGTTTTACCGTACGAGAATCAATAGCTCTAGCCACATCTTCTTCAAATATAGTATTTAAAATTCTTTCTATATCGCTTGCTGTTTTAAAATCTGCTACTTTTAAGCTTAGGGTTAAATCACTATCTTGGCTAAAATTTTGCGGAATTTCTCTTTCTACATTAGCACCACCCATCACAGTAGCAGCAGTAGAGTGAGAGCCTGCTCCTCCTGGTCTAGCAGTTAATCCTCCTGTTGAGATAGAACCTTGTGCAATAGCATAAATTTCCCCATCGATTCCACGAAGTGCGGTAAGCAAGAGTGTTCCACCTTGCAAAGATTTTGCATCGCCCATAGATGAAACTGTGATATCGAGCTTATCTCCACTTTTTGCAAAGGCTGGAAGTTTAGCTGTTACCATAACTGCTGCTGTGTTTTTTGATTTGATATCGTTAGGATCTACTTTGATATTCATACCCTGCAAAAGATTGGATATGGATTGTAGTGTAAATTTCGAGCTTGTTCCATCTCCGCTACCATTTAATCCTACAACAAGACCATAACCTATGAGCTGATTATCTCTTACGCCTACGGTATTGGCTATATCTTTTATTTGTGTTGCAAAAACACTTGTCATCAAAAGTAAAAAAAATATTAAAACCCTCATCGATTCTTCCTTTAATCTGATAGTTAGAATAAAAGAAGCAATAAGTGTTCCAAGATTAAAATTTATTCTTCTAGAATATTTTTTGATAAAAACTAAGACTAGTTGATCCGAATTTTTTTTCTTTTATTTTGGTAAAATTTGCTATATTATCAGGAGTTTTGATTTTAGAATTATGTTCTAAAACGATACAAAATAAAGCATCTAATTTTAATTTTTCTAAAAAATTATAAATTTTTTCATAAATTCCACTAAAACCCTCCCTTATATCAAAAGGCGGATCAAGATATAAAATAACATCTTCTTTAGAATCTTCTATAAGTTTAGGCAGTATTTCAAAAGTATTAGCATGAATTACTTTTAAGTTTGTATCTATATTTTTAGCATTTTCTAAAGCGATTTTATAAGCGTTTAAATCAAGTTCTATAGCATAAGCTTTAAGAGCGTAATTGCTTAAAGCTTCAGCAGCCATTAAAGCACTTCCTCCAAAAGCTTCGATAAAAATTTTATTTCTTAAATCTGATCTTAAGACATCAAAAACACATTTTTTTACGATACTTTTAGTGCTTCTTGTGGTTTGAAGACTAGGTAAAAGCAGTTTTTTACCCTTATATATGCCACTTTCTATGCTTGTATATAATTTAGGCAAGGTTTTTTTGGTTTTTTCTTTTTTATTGGGCTGGGTAGAGTCGTTAAAATGGATATTTTTCTTACCTTGTAAAAAATCCTTAACGCTTATAAATTCATTATTCATACATTAAAGCTTTAACCAGTTTATCTTTAAGCTCGCTGATAGCAAGATCTATCTTGCTTTGATAGTCTCTTTTAAATTCACTTGCGATTTCATCTATCCTTGCTTCTAGCACTCTTCTTCTTTCATCGGCTAGTTTTTGAGCTGTTGCTTTTAGCGCGCTATCGAATTCATTTAAGGAATTCATGAGAGCTTCTTTGCTAAAAGGCAAACTTAAAAAGGGTGAATTTTTAGCGATGATAAATAAAGGCTTTTGAGTAGAGATTTTTTCATCGCTTATGATAAAATCGCAGTCCTTTTTCATCACTAAATGCTCTTTTAAAAAAAGCTCTAAGGCTTTTTCGATGATCAAATCTTTACATTCTAAAGAAATTTTCATATCAAACTTACTTTCAAGTCATGATTTTGCAAAGAAGGATTTTTAATGCCTTGGATTAAAGAAAGGAATTCAAAATAACTTAAAACATAAAAATCCTTAAATTCTCTTCCACTACTTTGCATAAGTTTTTTCGAGCAAGTGTCAAACATATAAAAATCTTTTGCTTGATTTACCACCATAAAATCAGCACCACTATCGTAAGCATCAAGGATGATATTTGCTGCCATTTTATAGCTAAGTTCAGGGTTTAGTTGAAGTAGTGAAAATCCATTGTTTTTATCGCTATTTTCATAAGAGATAAAATGAGCTTTGATTTTTGATTTTATATCATCTTTGATCTTAAAACCATAACATGCGATATTAAAATCATTAAAATCATATTTAATTTCACCAAGTTCTTTGATTTCATTATCAAAAGCATTGATTTTTGGCAAGTCAAATTCCAAAGCCGCTTCGTTGATAAGTTTTAAATCTATGATTTCTTTTTGTAAATTTTTGATAGTATTTTCTAAATCTTCATTTTTACTTGTAAGATGATAAAAGATGCCTTTTTGCGTATCGCAAATTGTCTTTAAAATTTTTATTTTTTTATCAGGATATTTTTCTATCATTTTTGAAGCCAGATAAAACACTGCATCGCCCATATATTCAGGTAAAAAGTCTAAAATTTCGCTTGAATAATACAAATAATCATATTTTTCATAAAGCTTTTTATCTTCCTCATTTGCAAATGGAGCAAGGTATTTAAATTTTTCTAAAAAATCATCTTTGTTGATAATGAGGTCTTTTACTGATCTTTTGGTGCTTAGTGGCTCTATGATGAGATTAAAATCGTATTTTTTCACCAAGATATCTAAAGGTGTATTTAATGGTAAAAATTCTTTATTGACTACGATATAGCTTTTATCATTTTTTTCAAAATCAAAATAAATATCATCATTTTGCACTTGCAAAAGTAAATCATAAAGAGTGGCAAAATTTTCATAATTATCATAAACATAGGGTTTATAATAAGCCTCATAATCTTTTTGTTTATCAAATCTAAAAATTCTAAGTTCTAAATTTTTCATGCTTTTTCCTTTTGATAAGTAATTATATAAAATTTTTTTAAAATTCACTAGAATTTAAAAGGAAATTTTATAAAATCTTTTCATGAATAAGGAAGATTTTATAATCAAAGCTTTTTTAAATGAAAAAAACGGCGATGATGGTGCTATCGTCGATAAATGGTGCTTGAGTAAGGATTTGTTTTTTGAAAATGTGCATTTTAAAAGAGAATGGCTGACTTTAGAGCAAATTGCTACAAAGGCAATGCTGGTAAATATTTCAGACGCTATTGTGATGAATGCTAAGCCAAAATACGCACTTTTAGGGCTTGCTTTGCCAAATAGCCTAGGTGAAGATGAGATTAAGGCCTTGCAAAAAGGTTTTTTAAAAACGGCTAAAAAATTTAATATCAAAATTATAGGCGGTGATACTATAAGCAATGATAAAATAGACATTAGTCTTACTATCATTTCAAAGATTAACGATAAAGCTGTTTTTAGAAAAGGTTTAAAAAAGGGGCATTTACTTGCTTATACGGGAAAATTAGGACGAAGTTTAAAAGGGCTTGAAATTTTACAAAATGGGGGCACTTTAAAACCAAACCATGTATTTATAAAACCAAAATTAAGGCCTGATTTTTTTTATGAAATCGCACCTTTTATATCTTGCGCTATGGATATTTCAGATGGTTTGAGTAAAGATTTATCAAGACTTTTAGCACAAAATAAATGTGGTATTTCTTGGTTTAAAACACTTGATGATTATGCGCTTTATAGTGGGGAAGAATATGAAATTTTATTTGCATTTGATGAAAAAGAGTATCCAAAGATAGAAAAAATTGCAAAAAAACACGGCGCGAAATTAAATATCTTTGGAAAAGCAGTGAAAGGAAAATATGAATTTAGAGGAAGAGAACACCATTTTTAAGCCTTTATATAGTTTAAAACACAGTCCTATTAATGCGTATTTTAGTAAAAATAGCGATGATTTTGTAGTGCGTGAAAGGCCTTTGTATGAATTTAGTGGCAAGGGCGAACATCTTATCTTGCATATCAATAAAAAAGATTTAAGCACTAATGAAGCTTTAAGAATTTTAAGCGAATTAAGCGGGGTTAAGATGCGTGATTTTGGCTATGCTGGACTTAAAGACAAGCAAGGCTCTACTTTTCAATATCTTTCTATGCCTAAAAAATTCGAGAGTTTTTTGACTAATTTTTCTCATCCTAAGCTTAAAATTTTAGAAACTTTTATTCACGAAAATAAATTAAGAATAGGCCATTTAAAAGGAAATTCTTTTTTTATACGCTTAAAAAAAGTAATGCCAAGCGATGCTTTAAAATTAGAGCAGGCTTTGATAAATTTAGATAAACAGGGGTTTGCAAATTATTTTGGTTATCAACGCTTTGGAAAATTTGGGGACAATTACAAAGAAGGGCTTGAAATTTTACGTGGTAAAAAGATGAAAAATGTCAAAATGAAGGAGTTTTTAATCTCTGCTTTTCAAAGCGAGCTTTTTAATCGTTATTTGAGTAAAAGAGTGGAATTATCGCATTTTGCAAATGATTTTACCGAAAAAGAATTGGCACAAATTTATAGCATCTCCAAAGAAGAAGCTAAAGAACTTAAAAAACAAGAGCAGTTTTTTAAGCTTTTAAAAGGCGAGGTTTTGGGGCATTATCCTTTTGGAAAATGCTTTTTATGCGAGGATTTAAGTGCTGAACTTGAACGTTTTAAGGTAAGAGATATCAGTGCTATGGGACTTTTAATCGGTGCTAAAGCTTATGAGGCTAGTCAAGGACTGGCTTTAAATTTGGAAAATGAAATTTTTAAAGACGCTTTGGAATTTAAAGCTAAAATGCAAGGCTCAAGACGCTTTATGTGGTCGTATTTAGAAGATGTTAAATGGCGTTATGATGAGCAAAAAGCCCATTTTTGCATGGAGTTTTTCTTGCAAAAAGGCTCTTATGCTACCGTGGTTTTAGAAGAGATTTTGCATAAAAATTTGTTTGAATGAAATGATTGCGAGTTAAATTTTAATGTGATTTTTACTTTAAAAATTTATTACAAAAATGATATTTAAATTTTAAATTTAGGTACAATTATATTAATTTAATTTTTAAAATAGGAGTAAAAATGAAAAAAATTTTAACAAGTGCTTTGGCTTTAGGAGCTATGACTTTGATTATAGGTTGTGGCGGTGATGATCGTTTTGTGGAAAATTTAATAAAAACGAATTAAATTCTTTTGTGGAAAAAGGTTTTGAGTTAATTAAAGCAAAAAACAATAATGCTAATATGGATTTTTATTCTCCAGAAACTTTAAAAAATTTCGATGAAAAAAGATACAAATATTTAAAATCAAAAGACTTCCGACTTTATGGCAGTGTTAAAGGTTATCAATATATGATATTTAGTGTCAATAAAGATAAGAGCGATAAAAGGGAATTTTGGGCTTTAATTTGCGAAGATAGCAAAGTGGAAAATTGCAAAATAGAAAATGCTACAGGGCGTGGAGTTTAAAATAAAACAAGCGGGAAAATCCCGCTATCTTTCTAATTCTTTTTTATACCGACATTTTGCGGAAATTACTTATTTTTAAAGCCTGTTACTCTGCTTTTAAAGCAATCAAAACGCCTTCTATCATTTTTTTGATATCTCCATCAAGGATATTATCCACTTGAGAAAAAGCTTCTCCACTGCGATTGTCTTTAACTTGCTGATAAGGGAAAAGCACATAAGAGCGGATTTGATGCCCCCAGCCTATCTCACTTTTTTCACCTGCATTAGCACTATCTTGTTGTTTCATGAGTTCAAGCTCATAAAGGCGGGATTTTAGCATTTTAAAAGCGGTGGCTTTGTTTTTGTGTTGGCTTCTATCGTTTTGACATTGCACGACTATACCGGTTGGAAAATGTGTGATTCTTACGGCTGATTCTGTTTTGTTAACATGTTGTCCACCCGCTCCACTTGCTCTATAATAATCTATTCTTATATCTTTTTCTTCGATTTCTATTTCTATATCATCATCGAGTTCAGGGCTTACCATAACGCTTGAAAAGCTTGTGTGGCGGCGTCCTGCGCTATCAAAAGGAGAGGTTCTTACCAAACGATGAATCCCATTTTCAGCTTTTAAATACCCATAAGCATTTTCACCCTTAACCAAAAAGCTCACATCCTTAAGTCCTGCTTCCTCGCCCTCTTGAAAGTCTAAAGTTTCGACTTTAAAACCTTCTCTTTCGCAAAATCTTAAATACATCCTATAAAGCATGCTTGCCCAGTCATTACTTTCCGTTCCACCCGCACCAGGATGAATGGAAACAATAGCATTTTTGCCATCATTTTCTCCGCTTAAAAGCATGGAAATTTCAAGACTTGTGATGGTATCTTCAAGTTTTGGCGCATCATTAAATAAAGCTTCAAGCGTTTCTGTATCGTTTTCGCTGTTGGCTAGATCGAAAAGTTCGCTTGCGTCATTTAGAGCATTGAAAGCATTTTCGTAGTTTTTTAGTAGATTGGTAATCTTGGTTTTTTCTTTGCCTATGATTCCTGCTTGCTTGACATCATTCCAAAAAGAAGGAGAATTTTCAAGCTCTTCGATCTCTTTAAGCCTTGTTTGGATGTTTTCAGGCTTGATGATAGAGGCTATGTTGCCGACTTTGTTTTTTAAAGTTTTTAAAAGTTCGCTAAATTCGTAATTATCCATAAAATTTCTTTGCTATAATTATATTTTTAAAATCAAAGATTATATCAAAATAAAACTTTAATATAGGAAAAAAATGTCAAAACTTTATCTTATGTCTTTAGGCTGTAATAAAAATTTAGTCGATAGTGAGATTATGCTAGGGCGTCTTAGCGCTTATGAGCTTTGCGATGAGCCAAGTAAAGCTGATGTTTTAA
>NZ_AINS01000037.1 GCF_000254135.1 Campylobacter coli LMG 9860 | reverse complement strand
ATGTGGATTCTACTCCTGAAAGTAGAAATGAATTTGATGATGCTATGGATGGATATAGAAATGGGATGAAAACTAATTTTGATGTAGATATTAGAAACGAAAGAGATGAAAGATCTGCTAAACTGACTATGGATACCCTAATATTAAGTGCCAAACTCGCAGCCCTCACTCCTCCTCAAGGCTATCCTAATGCCCCTTATTATTTTACGCCTGAAAGATTGGAATGGATTTATAAAAGAGGATATTTAGACAAACTCCTTGATCCAAGAATCCCTGCTATTTATAGATATAATTTCCCAAAGGAGCTTAGAGCTAAGATACTAAAATTTGATGAAAAAAATGGCATTAAAGATTAAAAAATCACTCAAAATCTTTAATATACTTTTCCAATGCTTTTAGGGTAAGATTCTCAAAAAGAATCTTATCTTCTTTAATATTGTTTTGTATGGCAGCTTCAAGATATCTTAAAAAGTAAAACTGCATTTTAATTTTAATTTTTATAATAATGTAAAGCTTGATTACTTTTTAAATATGGATAAAATTTCATTTAGATATGTTTAAAATTAGAAAAATTTAACATATTTTTTGATACATTAGTTTTTGATTGAATTTTTGACAAAAGGATTCTAAAATGAAAATACGCATATATTATGAAGATACAGATGCTGGAGGAGTAGTGTATCATAGTAATTATTTAAAATTTTGTGAAAGAGCAAGAAGTGAAATTTTTTTTGCTAAAAATGCACCGATTTTTGATGCTAATAAGGGACATTTTTTATTAACAAAAGCAAATTGTTTTTTTATAAAGTCAGCTAAACTTGGTGATATTATAGAGGTTAAAACAAAGCTTTTAAAAATAAAAAATGCTTCAGTTGATATTGCGCAAGAGATTTATAGAGATGAGATTTTGCTTTTTAAGGTTGAACTTACCCTTGCGTATATTCAAAATGAGAAGCCTGCTAAGATAGATGCAGGAATTAAAAAGCTTTTTGAAGAATTATTTTAATTCTTCAAAACTAGCTTTAGATCCTTTCATGAGGCGAACTTTATATAAAATTTGAGAATTTTGAATTTTTTCATCAAAAAGGCTATCGCTTTTGGTATTTAAAAATTGAGTGTAAAAATAATCTGTTCCTATGCTCGTAGCATATGCTATCCAGTTGTAATCTATGCTTTGATTAAAAATTTCGTTTAGATATGATAGATTATCATCGTGATTATCAATAGAATTTGCAAGAATAAAATTTTTACGGTCCCCTTCTTGAGTAAGACTTAAAAATGTAGGATTATAATTGATTTGAGTTGATAAGAGCACAAAAGGTTGGATGTTATATACGCGTAATTGAGAGCTTATAAGTGCTGTTTTGATTAAAGGAGTGTTGAGAAATATTGAAGCATTATTTAAACTGCCTTGTGAGCGTAAGAGTCTATAAAAATCAAGTTTTTCTCCCTCAACACGATAAAATCTTGTATTTGCATTTTGTTCAAGTACGCGAGAATTTAAATTACTCGAAAGCATAGATCCATCGCTAAAGGCTGCTATATCGGAATTTGCCTTGTTTAAAAGTGCTAACACTTGAGCATCATAATCTATGCTTCCAAAGATTATATTTTTGTTTAAATTTGAAAAAGAAACATTATTTTTATGAAGAGTAGGGATGAAAATTTTCATATCTCCTGAATAATCTTTTAATTGATTCACGCCTTTAAGTGTTAGTGCAGCAATAGCGTATTGATAGCCTTGAGCTTGAACTTGCTCGAGTGTTGAACGAATTTTATCATTGTCTTCTGTGCCGGTTAAAAAAACTTTAACTTTAATTTCGGCCCTTTGGCTTAAAAGATAGGCAATGCTTGAGTTGATTATGGTATTAGAATAACTTTTTATAGTTTTTTCAGGTATGATGATGGCAAGCTTTACAGAAGTGATTTTTTGTAAATTTTTGTCAAAATCCGTAATAGAATTTAAAAGTTTGGCATAAATATTTGATAAAAATTGATCATGTTGATCAACAAATTCGCTCAAAAAACTAAGATAAAGCCTTGCTTCTAAAAGTTCTAGTAAGCAGTTTGAGTCACATTCTTGTGTGCTTATTTTTGGATAAAAATTTTCAGCAGGTTTAACATCGACTAATTTTTGCTCCTTGGCAAAAACAAAGCCAAAGCATAAACATAAGATTAAAAATATTTTCTTCATAAAAATCCTTTAATTTTTTTTAGATCTTGTATAAAAATTTTTTCACAGCTTGGATTTTTTTCTATAAATTCAAGCTCAAAACTTGCCATTATAAAGAAATTTTTATAAGCAAAGATTTCTCCTCTAAGAACGTTAAAGTCTGAAAAACCCAAGCTTTTAAAAGGATACTCACCTAAACAAAGAATCATTTTAGGCTGGACAAGTTCTAACTCATTCCAAAAAAATGGCAAGCAAGATTGTAGCGAAAAATCATCAAATTTTCCATTAGAAAAACATTTAAAAAGATAAGAAAAATAAAATTCTTTCTCGCAAAGTCCTAAAATTTCTTTGAGATAAAATTTTAATCTTTCTCCTTTTTTTGAATTTAACAAAACTCCTTTTTCATTTTCATTTTTATGCGCTAGTGTATCAACGATCATAAGAGAGGCATTTTTTATCTCATTTTCCATAAGCGTAAAGCAGCGTGATTTGGAAAAATGACACAGAGTACATTCTTGAATGTTTTTTCTTAAATCTTTAAAATTTTCTATTTTTGAATGGAGTTTTAAATTTTCATCCGTAAAATCATAACCCATGGCCTTTAGATAATGTAAAGTTCTTATCATAGCTCACAAAGTTTTTCTAAATTTTCTCCACTTAAACGATAGTTACGCCATTGTTTTAAATGCTGCGCTTTCAAACCCTCATAAAAATTTATACCTAAAATATTTTCATTTAAACACACCCAATCAAGTCTTTTTAAATTCTCTTTTTTGCATATTTGTCCCAAAAATTTAAAAACTGCTCGCCCATAACCTTTCTTGCGAAAATTTTTTCTTATGTAAATATCTTCTAAATAAATTCCACCATTTCCCAAAAAGGATGAAAAAGTATAAAAATAAATCATATATCCTATGATATTTTCATCTTCTTTAAGTAAAAATGCTCGGGCAAATTGATTATCAAATAAAGAAGTTTCAAGTTTTTCTTTTGAACATTGTAAAGAATCTTCCATCTCTTCGTATTGCGCAAATTCTTTAATCATTTCAAGCAAAATATCCAATTCTTCACGCTTGAGTGTTGTAATTTCAAATTTTGGCATTTTTTAAATATTCCTTTGTTGATTTGATTTTGCAAATTTATCAAAATAAAATAAAAAATACTCTTAATTAAAAGCAATTTATAAGTAAGATTAAGATAAAATACAAGCTTATTTTATATTTTTTTAAGGAAAATTGAAATGAAAAGAACTTATCAGCCACATGGTACCCCAAGAAAACGCACTCATGGTTTTCGCGTTCGTATGAAGACTAAAAATGGTCGCAAGGTGATCAACGCAAGACGCGCTAAAGGTAGAAAAAGACTCGCTGTGTGAAAACTTTTGGTAAATTCAGCGAAAACGAAGAATTTTCAGCCGTATATAAAACAGGTAAAAAGTGGTATTGCGATGGCATTATCATCTTTTATCTTAAAAATGATGAGCAAAAAATGGCAGTTGTTGCTAGTAAAAAAGTTGGAAAAGCAGTGATTAGAAATCGCTCAAAACGTATTTTAAGAGCTTTATTTACTCAATTTGAAAACAAACTTCAAAATGGAAAATATATTTTTGTTGCCAAAAGTGAAATCACTCAATTTCCTTTTTCTAGATTAGAAAAAAATCTAAAATGGGGATTAAAAAAACTAGAATGTTTAAAATAGTATGTTTAAAAACTCTTCGCTTTTATCAAAAATTTTTAAGCCCTTTAAAACCCCCTGTTTGTAGATATTATCCCACATGTTCAGAATACGCCTTTTGGCAATTTCAAAAAAGAAATTGTATTCTTGCATTTTTTTCAAGTTTTTTTAGAATTTTAAAATGCAATCCTTTTTTTAAAGGGGGATTTGACTATCCAAAAATTACTAAAAATATTACTTCTTGTAATCTATGTTTTAAGCCTATTTTTTTGGCGCAAAAACAGCTTTATTTTTTATATATACCCCACCATCAGGATAAAAGTTTTTATCTTGTTAAAATTATCTTTCAAAGGACAAATAAGTGAATAATTCGAATAATATTTTTCAGCAAAAACGCATTCTTTTAGCTGTAGTTATTTCTTTTTTATTTTTTGTTGTGTATGATTATTTTTTTATACCTAAGCAACAAATAAAATTAGAGCAAAACATTACTACTACACAAGCTGATTCTCAAAACGCAACCAATATCAATGCTCCACAACAAAATCCACAAGCGAATTTAAATGTAGCTGCAACTAGCAATACAATACCTCAAGATAAAATCATTGCCGATATTAAAAGCGAGCATTTTGAAGCGCAGATTGACTCTTTAGGCAGAATTGTAAATTTTTATCTTCAAGATAAAAAATACCAAAATGAAAAAGGCGAAGCTATCAATCTTATAAGCAAAGGAAATTTGCCTTATCCTTTAGAGATGCGTTTTAGCGATCCTGCTATCAATACGCAAGCCTTTAGCGTGCCTTATGCTGCGGATATGAGTGAAGTTTTTATCGATGAAAATGGCAGTAAGACACTAAAACTTACCCAACAGCTTTCAGATTTAATTGTTGAAAAGAAAATCACTTTTTATTCTAAGGGTAATTACGATATTGAAGTTAAATTAAGTAAAAATATAAATTATTTCATAAGTCCAGGTTATCGTCCAAGCATAGCAGTAGATAGCTATACAGTTCATGGAGCTTTGGTTATGGATGATCAAGAAACCATCCATACTTATGAAGATGGCGATATGGACAAGGATGAGAATATTAAAAATGCTTGGATGACTTCGGCTTTTGATAGATATTATGCTGCCTTCTTTTATAATTTTGAAAAACCTTTAAATGTAACTATCAGTAAAGATGCTCAAAATAATCCTTTGGTATTTGCGATGAGTGATAATGAATTTAAAGCCGGTGGTTATATGGGCCCTAAAGAACATGTGATTTTAAGATCTATAGATCCGCGTCTTGAAGCTGTTGTAGAGTATGGTTGGTTTACTTTTATAGCTAAGCCTATGTTTGAATTTTTAAATTTTTTACATAATCATATAGGAAATTGGGGTTGGGCTATTGTTATAATGGTTTTAATTATTCGTATAATTTTATTCCCATTAACCTATAAATCTATGATTTCCATGAATAAACTTAAAGACTTAGCACCTAAAATGAAAGAATTAAGAGAGCGCTATAAAGGCGATCCTCAAAAAATGAATATGCATATGATGGAGCTTTATAAAAAACATGGTGCAAATCCTATGAGCGGATGTTTGCCTATACTTTTACAAATTCCTATTTTCTTTGCTATTTATCGCGTATTACTCAATGCTATAGAGCTAAAAGCTGCCCCTTGGGCGTTTTGGATACACGACTTATCAGTAATGGATCCTTATTTTATTTTACCTATTTTAATGGGTGTAACAATGTTTATACAGCAATTAATCACCCCTATGACCATACAAGATCCTATGCAAGCAAAAATTATGAAATTCTTGCCTATCATTTTTACCTTTTTCTTTATTACTTTTCCAGCGGGTCTTACTCTTTATTGGTTTGTTAATAATCTTTGTTCTTTGGTACAACAATGGGTAATCAATAAAATGTTTGCAAAAGAACATCATAAAAAACAAGCGGAGTGAAAAAATGAGAATTGAAGCAAAAGATCTTCAAAGTGCATTAACAGAAGCTTCAAAAAGCCTTGAATGCTCGGTTATAGATTTAGAATATGAAATCATTCAGTATTCCAAAAATGGATTTTTAGGCTTTTGGCGCAAAAATGCTATCATCGAAGCTAGAGCTAAAAAACAGCCTTATAGTAAAAAAAATTCTAGAAAAGATTTTAATGCGTCCAAAAATGATGTTCATAGAAATTATGAAAAACCTTACCGCAAATTCGATGATAGAAGTAAAATAGACAATAAAAAAGAATTTGAAGTAGAGGCTAGAGAAGTTAAACCTAAAGAGAAATATGTTGTCAAAAGCGATGGAATTTTTGATAGCTTTCACAAAGAAAGCGGAGGAACTCACAATAAGGAAGATATTTTAGATGAAATTCGCATACAGCTAGAGAATTTATTAAAAGCAACTTGTTTTAATATCTCTTTAGTGGAGTTAAGAATGTATGATGAAGAAAGCGTTTTTATCCGTTTAGATGGTGATGATGCAGCCTTGCTAATTGGCAAAGAGGCTCATCGTTACAAGGCTATTTCTTATCTTTTGCATAATTGGATCAACCTCAAATACAATCTTTTAGTTCGTCTTGAAATTGCACAATTTTTAGAAAATCAAATTCAAGGAATGCAAATTTATCTTCAAGGTGTAATTGAAAAAGTTAAAATCAATGGAAGAGGTCAGACAAAACCTTTAGACGGAGTTTTGATTAAAATTGCTTTAGAAAAATTAAGGGCTGAATTTCCAAATAAATATGTAGGTATCAAACAAAACAACGATCAAAGATATGTTGTAATTAACGATTTTTTTAAAAAAGATGAATGATACTATAGTAGCTATTGCAACTGCCCATGGAGTGGGTTCTATCTCGATTATAAGATTAAGCGGGGAAAGAGCGCTTGAAATTGCTTTAAAATTAAGCAAAAAAAATGAACTTTGCCCCCGCTATGCAACTTTTACAAAGCTTTTTAATCAAAAAAATGAATTCCTTGATGAAGCCATAGTGATCTATTTTAAAGCCCCTTTTAGTTTTACAGGTGAAGATATAGTTGAATTTCAAGTGCATGGTGGTTTTAGTGTAAGTGAAATTTTGCTTGAAGAGTTGATAAGCTTAGGAGCAAGACTAGCAGAACCTGGAGAATTCAGTAAAAGAGCTTGTTTAAGGGGTAAAATGAGTCCCTTAAAGGCTTTAAATATACAGGATTTAATCTTAGCAAAATCTGCAAATGCAGCAAAGATTATCGCAAGAAATATGCAAGGAAGCTTGGGAGAACTTCTTGATAAAATTCGCACAGATTTGGTAAAAACTTTAGCTTTTGTGGAAACGAGTATTGATTATGCTGATGATGATTTGCCTTCTGATTTACTAGAACAAATTAGCACAATGTGTGAAGAAAATTCTAAAATTCTAAAAGAAATTTATACACTTTCAGAAAGTAAAAAAGGATTGATAGAGGGTTTTAAAATCGCTATTGTGGGTAAGCCTAATGTTGGAAAATCCTCTCTTTTAAATGCCTTGCTTTCTTATAAAAGAGCTATTGTTTCTGATATAGCTGGAACGACTCGTGATACCATAGAAGAGAGTTTTAAACTAGGTACGCATCTATTGCGTATTATTGATACTGCAGGAATTCGAGAAAGTAAAGATGAGATTGAGCAAATCGGTATAGAGCTTAGTAAAAAGAGCATTGAAGATGCAGATATTATCTTAGCTATTTTTGATAATTCAAGAAAAAAAGATGAAGAGGATGAAAATATTTTTAAGCTTTTAAGTCAAAGCGATAAAAAGATTTTTTATCTTTTAAATAAAAGTGATTTAAAAACTCAATTTGATAAACCTTGTGATATTGATTTTATGGAACTTAGTGTTCAAAACGATATTCAAATTTTAAAAGAAAAGCTTGAAAAATATTTAAATTCGCTAGATAGTGATGGATTTTTAGTTAGTTCTATCGCTCTTATTAATGCTTGTAAAATTTCAAGCGAAGCGATTTTAAGGGCTAAAGAATTACTCAGTGAAAATTCTTTAGAGTTGTTTGCCTTTGAGTTAAATTTAGCCATTGGCGAACTTGCAAAATTTACTAAAGATTTCGATAGAAATGAAATTTTAGATGAAATGTTTGGTAATTTTTGTTTAGGAAAATGAAAGGATACAAATGGACAAAGAAACAATAAAAGCACATAAAATCAGCGATGAGGAATATGAACAAATATTAGAAATTTTAGGGCGTGAGCCAAATTTACTTGAACTAGGTGTCATTTCTGCGATGTGGAGCGAGCATTGCTCTTATAAATCTAGTAAAAAATATCTTAATGGTTTTCCAACTAAAGCACCTTGGGTGATTCAAGGCCCAGGAGAAAACGCAGGGGTTATTGATATTGGGCAAGGTATGGCAGCAGTTTTTAAGGTAGAAAGTCACAATCATCCTAGCTTTATCGAGCCTTTTGCAGGTGCGGCTACGGGAGTAGGGGGAATTTTGCGTGATGTTTTTACTATGGGTGCAAGAGTGGTTGCAGGGCTGAATTCTTTAAAATTTGGCGATATCCATGATGAAAAATGCGGCAAACATCAAAAATACCTTGTTAAAGGTGTGGTAAATGGAATTTCTCATTATGGAAATTGCATGGGTGTGCCAACTATAGGTGGAGAATGTGCTTTTGATGAGTGTTTTAATGGAAATATTTTAGTCAATGCTTTTGCTTTGGGTATTTGTAAAAGTGAAGATATCTTCTATGCTAAGGCCGAAGGCATAGGAAATCCTGTGATTTATGTAGGCTCTAAAACGGGCCGAGATGGGTTAGGTGGAGCTGTAATGGCAAGTGATAGCTTCAATGAAGAAAGTAAAAGTTTAAGACCTACTGTTCAAATTGGCGATCCTTTCAGTGAAAAACTTTTAATGGAAGCTTGCTTGGAGCTTTTTAAAACAGATTATATTGTAGGTATTCAAGATATGGGTGCAGCAGGACTTACTTCAAGCTCTTTTGAAATGGCAGGAAGAAGTGGTAGCGGTATGAAGCTTTATCTTGATCAAACTCCTATGCGAGAAAGCGGTATGACGCCTTATGAATTAATGCTGAGTGAGTCTCAAGAAAGAATGTTAATTTGTGCTAAAAAAGGCTATGAAGATAAGGTTATAGAAATCTTTAAAAAATGGAATTTGGATGCTGTGGTTATGGGTGAAGTAACTGATACTGGAAAAATGGAGCTTTTTTGGCATGATGAGCTTGTAGGGCTTATACCTATTGATCCTTTGAGTGAAAAAGCGCCGATTTTGGATCGTCCTGTGAGTAAACCAAAGTATTTAAATGAAATTAAAGATTATAACTTCACGCTTAAAATGTCTCAACAAGAGCTTTTTGAAAAAATGCTAAAAAATGAAAACATTAACAACAAAGCCTTTATTTATGATCAGTTTGATTCTAGTGTGCAAACAAATACTATAAAAGCAGATGGAGCTTTAGGTGCGAGTGTGATACGCATCAAAGAAAATGGTGCAAGTGTAGCAATGGCTATAGAGTGTAATTCGCGTTTAAATTATGTAAATCCTAAAACTGGAGCCGCTTTAGCAGTAGCTTCAGCAGGAAGAAAAGTTGCTTGCACGGGGGCTAAGCCTTTGGCAATAAGTGATTGTTTAAATTATGGAAATCCGCAAAATCCTGAAGTGATGTGGCAATTTGCACAGGGTTGCGAAGGCATTAAAGAAGCTTGTAAAGAGTTAAATACCCCAGTAGTAAGCGGCAATGTTTCACTTTATAATGAAACTGAAGGTGTTAGCATATTTCCAAGTCCAACTATAGTTAATGTGGGCGTTTTAGAAGATGCAAATAAAACCCTAAAAGCAAATTTTGAAAAAGAAAATACTATCGTTTATCTTTTAGGTGAAAGTTTTGGAGAATTTGCGGCTTCAATGGCTATGAAAATACAGGATAAAAAGGTAGCAGGTAGTCTCAAAGAGCTTGATTATAAGGCTGAACTTGCACTTTGGAATTTGCTTTATAAAGCCAATCAAAATTCTTTACTTGAGTGTGCCAATAGCGTAGGAATAGGGGGTATTGCTATGACTTTAGCAAAAATGTTTGCTATTTCTAGTATGGGTGCAAATTTAAATAGTGGCTTTAGTGATGAAAAAATGATTTTTGATGAAAGTGCTAGTCGTGCTATCGTAGGCCTTGATAAAGAAAATGAAGAAGCATTTTTAAAACTAGCACATGAATTGGGTGTAAAAGCTACAAAACTAGGTTTTAGCACTAAAGAGCAAAGTTTTAAACTTGATAGTATAAATTTAAGCAAAGACGAACTTAATAAACTTTATTTTGATAGCTTTAAAGAGCAAATTCAATGATATTTGTTTTAATTATTTTAACTATCTTAGTGTTTTATTGGTATTATAAAACTTGGGGAAAGCAAGATTTTTTAAATTCAGCCACGCGAGGAGCCAAAGGTTTTGCTAAAGGCTTTGCTCGCGGAGTTATGGAAGAGAGGATAGATGAATTTAAAAGGCGTATGAATTACTATGTCATCGCACTTTTGGCAAAGATAGCAAAAAGTGATGGTAGGGTAAGCGAAAATGAAGCAGAAATGATCAGTCAAATTTTAGATGCAAACGCCAAAGACGAAAGAGAAAGGGCTTTTTTAAAAGCAAGCTTTAATGAGCATAAAGAAAATATCCACGATGCTTTTTATGTGGCAAAGGATTTTTTAAAAGAAGTTCCTTTACCGAAAAATGAACGCTTTAATGTGCTTCGCGTACTTGTGTTTATGGCCTTGGTTGATGCAGATTTTAGTGCAAAAAAGCGTGAAATTTTAGAGCAGATTGCAAAAGCTTTTGATATTGCAAAAAGTGAGCTTGATAATTTTATTGCGAGTATTTCAAATTTAAAAAGTACTAAAAAAGAACTAAGCCTTGATGAGGCTTATCGTATTTTAGAGCTTTCAAATAATGCGGATTTAAACGCGGTAAAAAAACAATATAGAGCTTTAGCTAAAAAATATCACCCTGATATTTTAAATGCAAACAATGTCAGCGAAGAAGAGCTTAAAAAAGGTGTAGAAAAATTTCAAAAAATCAACGAAGCTTATGAAAAAATTAAAAAGCATTTAGAAAAATGATTTTAAAAGAAAAATATTTTCCTTTAAGAATCTTATCTAAGAACGAGTGGACTTTATCTAGTATAAATTAAATTTATAAAAATATTTCAAACGAAATTTAAAAAAAAGGAGTGAATATGAGAGCGTTATTAAGTGTGAGCGATAAAGAAGGTATAGTAGAATTTGGAAAAGAACTTGAAAATCTAGGTTTTGAGCTACTTTCAACGGGCGGTACTTTTAAGCTTTTAAAAGAAAATGGAGTAAAGGTTGTAGAAGTAAGTGAATTTACAAAAAGTCCTGAGCTTTTTGAAGGGCGCGTAAAAACTTTGCATCCAAAAATTCACGGCGGAATTTTACATAAAAGAAGCGATGAAAGTCATATCAAGCAAGCAAAAGAAAATGGAATTTTAGGCATTGATTTAGTTTGTGTAAATTTATATCCTTTTAAAAAAACCACTATAATGAGCGATGATTTTGATGAAATTATCGAAAATATCGATATAGGCGGCCCTGCGATGATAAGAAGTGCGGCTAAAAATTATAAAGATGTGATGGTGCTTTGCGATCCGCTTGATTATGAAAAGACGATTGAAGCTTTAAAAAAGGGTGAAAATGATGAGAAATTTCGCCTAAATTTGATGATAAAAGCTTATGAGCATACGGCAAATTATGATGCTTATATTGCAAATTATATGAATGAAAGATTTAATAGGGGGTTTGGAGCGAGTAAATTCATAGTAGGTCAAAAAGTTTTTGATACAAAATATGGCGAAAATCCACATCAAAAAGGAGCTTTGTATGAATTTGATGCCTTTTTTAGTACCAATTTTAAGGCTCTAAAAGGCGAGGCAAGTTTTAACAATCTTACTGATATTAACGCAGCTTTAAATTTAGCAAGTAGTTTTGATAAGGCTCCTGCTATTGCTATCGTAAAACATGGCAATCCTTGCGGTTTTGCGATAAAAGAAAATTTAGTACAAAGCTATATACATGCTTTAAAATGCGATAGTATAAGTGCTTATGGAGGAGTGGTTGCTGTAAATGGAACCCTTGATGAGGCTTTAGCAAATAAGATCAATGAAATTTATGTAGAAGTGATTATCGCAGCAAATGTAGATGAAAAAGCTTTGGCTGTATTTGAGGGTAAAAAGCGTATTAAAATCTTTACTCAAGAAAGTCCTTATTTGATTAGAAGTTTTGATAGCTATGATTTTAAACATATTGATGGGGGCTTTGTATATCAAAATAGCGATGAAGTGGGTGAAGACGAGCTTAAAAATGCCAAGCTTGTAAGCCAAAGAGAAGCAAGTCAAGTAGAAATTCAAGATCTTGAGATTGCTATGAAAGTTGCAGCTCTTACAAAATCAAACAATGTTGTTTATGTAAAAAATGGCGCTATGGTAGCCATAGGAATGGGTATGACAAGTAGAATCGATGCAGCAAAGGCAGCGATCGCTAAAGCTAAAGAAATGGGGCTTGATTTGCAAGGTTGCGTTTTAGCTAGTGAAGCCTTTTTTCCTTTCAGAGATAGCATAGACGAAGCAAGTAAAGTAGGGGTTAAAGCCATAGTAGAACCAGGTGGAAGCATAAGAGATGATGAAGTGATACAAGCAGCAAATGAGTATGGTATAGCGCTTTATTTTACAGGAGTGAGACATTTTTTACATTAATTGAGTGTGTTAAAATAAGATATAATTTATATTATTTAAATAATTTTAAACAAAAATAAAGTAAAATAAAATAAATTTTTAAAGAAAGAAAAAAATGTTTAGAACTATAGGTTTTAAAGTTTCTGCGGCGATTTTTGTTGTTTTGGTGTTGAGTTTTATTGCTATGCAATTGATTTTAAATTTAGACTTTAAAAATACCGCAGATAAGATGAGTAAATCTAATTTAAATACCGTTAGTTCTTCTGTCTTTCAAACCATGAGAATGGCTATGAATTTAGGTGATCCTGAAAAAATTCAAGAAGCTATTGAAGATGCTAAAACGATAGAAGGTATTAGTGATATTAAAATTTACCCTTCGAAAGAAACCATAGAACTTTTTGAGATTAAAAACCCTAAAATTTCACAAGAAAAGCTCATTATAGATCAATTTACACAGCCTAATTTAATTTCTTTAGAGCAAAAGCTTGATAATATTAATCACCTAAGGCTTATTCGTCCTTTGATCGCAGATGAGAGTTGTATAGCTTGTCATGCCAATGCAAATTTGGGTAGTGTTTTGGGTGTTATGGATGTATATCATTCTTTAGAAAACATAGAAAAAGATATTGCAAAAACGAGTAGATCTTATATAGTGATTTTTACTATAGCTTTAATTTTTACGCTTGTAGTGGTACTTTTTGTGCTTAAAATGGTTGTAGGAAATCCTATTATGGAACTTTTAAGCCATGCCAAAGAATTAGCACAAGGAAGTGGGAATTTAAGAGCTAGGATAAGGGTTAAAGGGCGTGATGAAATCGCTAAAGCATGCGAGTATATTAACCAATTTATAGAGAAAACTCAAAAAACAGTAAGCAGTGCAAGTCTTAACTCCAAAAATGTAGAAAAACAAAGCATACTTTTAAATTCTAATGCTATAGAGCTTAATGAAATTTCAACTTCTAGTCATCAAAAGATAGATTCTAGTTTTAAGCTAGGCGTTGATATAGGGGCGGATTTGGATGAAATATCTAATCTTTCTAGCGATGCAAATAAAGCAAATGATAAATCTTATCAGCTCTTAGATCAGATGATACACTCACTTCTTGAAATTGATAAAAAAGTAAGTGATTTAGTGCAAAATGAAAACAACTTGGCACTAAAAATTGAAAATATGGTCAAATATGCACAAAATATACAAAAAGCTACACAAATGATGGGCGAAATAGCAGACAAAACCAATCTTTTATCTTTAAATGCAGGTATAGAATCTGCTAGAGCGGGTAGTTATGGTAAAGGTTTTTCTGTCATTGCTGAAGATATTAGAGCTTTGGCTAATAATAGTGAGGAATTTTTACACAATGTAGAGCTTATAATTAAAGAACTCCTAGAGAGCATACAAGAGGTTACTAAGGAACTTAAGGAAAATTCTCATAGTATTTTTTCACTCAATGAAAATACCCATTTGCTTGCAAGTAGTGCAAACGAAGTAAAACTTTGCAATCAAAATTCTAAAAATCTTGTGACCCAATGCACTCAGAGGATTAAAATTTCGCAAGAAAATATTCAAAATTTGCTTATACATATGCGAGAAAATGTTGAAGCAAGCGGTAAAAATGAGGAAATCTCTAAAATTCTACTTCAAGTGGCAGATGAGTTAAAAATAGTGTGTCATAATTTAGAAAGTGAATTGAGTCAATTTCAAATTTAAAGGAAAAATATGAAAAAAACTTTGCAAATTGTTTTAGCTGCAGCTTTTTTTGCTGGTTGTGCTAGCACTTCTGTAAATTCAAAGTCAACTTCTAAAATCAGCAATGAATTTATGCAAAATCAGCTTTTTGAAATAGATAAAATCGTAGTTAATGGTAAAACCTTTGATCCTAAAAATGCTGAAGAAAACCCAAATATCAGTTTTGAAAATAATAAATTTTATGGTTATGCAGGATGTAATCGTTTCTTTGGTTCTTATCAAAGTAATGAAAATACTTTAGAAATTCAAGGAGATCGTGTCGCTTCAACTCAAATGCTTTGCCATCCTTTGGATGTTATGGAATTTGAAAATGCTTTTCTTTCAAATTTTAAAGGAAGTTTTACAATTTCAAATAAAAATGGCAAATTAATCCTTAACAACGGCGAGATGGAAATATTCTTTAAATAACATGCCACACTCCTTAGTTAGGAGTGTTTTTCTTCGACTTGACAAAAAACTAAAAAATGATACAATTATAATTTTATTATCAAAAAAGGTAGTTAAATGATAAAATCAATTCCCGAATGGAGTGAGCAAGAATATTTAATGCTTTCTTTACCTCATGAAAAGAGCGATTGGAAGCCTTATTTAGGAGAGATTATACAGGCTTATAAGGATTTTGTTAAAGCAGCAAGTGAATTTCAAAAGGTTTTACTTATCGCTCCTAGTAAAAGCGACTTTGCTCCATTTGAAAATATAGCAAATGTAGAATTTTTTGTATGTGATACTAATGATACATGGATACGCGATTTTGGTGCTATTGATATTTTAGAAGACAATCGTTTAAAAGCTCTTGATTTTACTTTTAATGCTTGGGGAAATAAATTTCAAAGCGAGCTAGATAATGAAGTAAATTCTAAACTTTTTAAAGAAAAATTTAATGAAAAGCTTATAAAAATCGATTTTATTTTAGAGGGTGGAAGTATTGATTTTAATGGCGAAGGCGTAATGCTTACAAGCTCCAATTGTCTTTTAAATGAAAACAGAAATTCTCATTTAGACAAAAGCCAAATTGAAGTAAAATTAAAAGAAATTTTTGGCTTAAAACAAATTATTTGGCTAGAAAATGGTTTTATAAAAGGTGATGATACAGATCATCATATCGATACTTTAGCAAGATTTATCGATAAAAATACTATAGCGCATTCTATTTGCGAAGATGAAAAAGATGAGCATTATATACCCTTGCAAAAGATGAAAAAAGAACTTGAAGCCACAGGGTTTAATTTAGTAGAGCTACCCTTGCCAAAGCCTTTGTATTATGAAGAAAGAAGACTTGGAGCCACTTATGCAAATTTTGTTTTTGTAAATGATGCCTTGATTATGCCTTTTTATAAGGATGAAAATGATGAAATCATAAGGCAAAGATTGGTTAAGGCTTTACCTAAACGCAAGATTATAGGCGTAGATGCAAGAGTGTTTTTACGCCAAAATGGCTCTTTACACTGCTCTTGTCAAAACCGCTTCAAGGGTCTAAGATGAATTTACAAAAAAAGGCAACGCTTATAGCAAGTTTATGCGCTATAGTATTGGCTTTGATTAAATTTGTAGTGGGTATAACAAGCGGTTCAGTAGCTGTACTTTCAAGTGCGATTGATTCTTTGATGGACTTTGCAATATCGGCTTTTAACTTTTTAGCCTTAAAAAAAAGTTCTCAAAAAGCAAACGAAAATTATAATTTTGGTTTTTCTAAAATCGAAGCTTTAATGGGACTTTTAGAAGGTGTTTTCATCGTATCAGTAGGGATTTTTATTTTTTATGAAAGTATTTTAAAAATTTATTATAAAGAAGAAATTATTAATTTAAATGCAAGTATTTATGTAATGATTTTTGCTTTAATACTTACTTTTCTACTTGTACTTTTTTTAAATTATGTGGTTAAAAAAACTAAAAGCTTAATTATAGAAAGTGATGCTTTACATTATAAAACAGATTGCTTGACTAATGCTTTTACTTTAGCAGCTTTGGTTTTGATTTATTTTACAAATTTGCATATTATTGATGCGATTTTTGGCATAGTCGTGAGTCTTTATACTGCATTTTCTGCTTTTAAAATTATCAAAAAAGCTTTAGCTTTTTTAATGGATGAGGCTTTGCCTAAGGAGCAGGTTAATCAAATTTGCGCTTTAATATCTAGTAATCCTGAAGTGATTTCTTATCATGAGTTAAAAACGCGTAAAACTCCAAATTGCAATTATTTAAGCGTTCATTTGGTGTTTTGTCCTATAATTTCGCTTTTAAGCGCACATAAAGTTTCAGATGAGATAGAAAATGGTGTGCGTGAAATGTTTAATGGGGAAAAATGGGATATACAAATTCACCTAGATCCTTATGATGATGAAGAACAAGAAAGGCAAAGACAATGAAAATTGCACTAATTCAACAAAAATTTCATTTTACTAAAGAAAAAACCATAGAAAAAACTTGCGAATTTATCGAACAAGCCGCCAAGCAAGGAGCCGAGCTTGTTTGCTTGGGAGAGCTTCATCAAAGCGAGTATTTTTGCCAAAGTGAAAATGTAGATTTTTTTGATTTGGCAAATGATTATGAAAAAGATGTGCAGTTTTGGTTGAGTATAGCAAAGAAGCACGGTGTAGTTTTACTTACTTCACTTTTTGAAAAAAGAAGCGCGGGGCTTTATCATAATACTGCTGTAGTTTTTGAAAAAGACGGAAGTATAGCAGGAAAATATCGCAAGATGCATATACCTGATGATCCTTGTTTTTATGAAAAATTCTATTTTACCCCAGGTGATTTGGGTTTTGAGCCTATAAATACAAGTTTAGGAAAGCTTGGAGTGCTTGTTTGTTGGGATCAGTGGTATCCTGAAGCAGCTAGACTTATGGCTTTAAAAGGAGCTCAAATTCTGATTTATCCTACTGCTATTGGTTGGTTTGACAAGGATGAAAAAGAAGAAAAACAAAGGCAACTTGGCGCTTGGCTAGGGGTTCAAAAAGGACATGCTATTGCTAATGGTTTATATACTATAGCAGTCAATAGAGTGGGTTTTGAAGAGGATAAAAGTGGTGTAGAAGAGGGGATAAGATTTTGGGGAAATTCTTTTGTTTTTGGACCACAAGGTGAAGAAATTTGTATTTTAGATAGTGAAAATGAATGCATAAAGCTTGTCGATATTGACTTACAAAGAAGTGAAAATGTGCGTCGTTGGTGGCCTTTTTTACGCGATAGACGCATAGAGTATTTTGGTGATTTATCGAAAAGATTTATTGATTAAAAATTTAAAAAGCTCTTTAATAAGGGCTTTTTAAAATTAGTCCGCTTTGTTTTTTAGCTTTTCTAAATAATTTGTAATTTGTTCTTTTTCTTCTTTACTCAAATAAATAAAACTTACCTCTTTAAGTCTTGAAAGCAATAAATTTTCTTTTGAAATTTCATCTTTTCCAATTTCTAAGCTAGTAATAACACTCGAGCTTATAAGCAGTCTTTGGGTTTCGTCTTTTCTTAATCCCCATATATTGTGCACAGCGACATTTTTATCTGAAATTTTTCCTGCATAAAGCATTATGTGACCAGGCAAATAGAGTAAATTTAAATAAGCTTTTCCAAAACGATCTAAGAAATCTTTTTTTTGAGAATTATCAAGAGTGTTTATATCAAAATGCGTAAAAGAATTTTTTTGCGCAGCTGAATTTCTTGGCAAATAAAGCCCAAAAGCTGAAAAGACATCACGAGTAAGTAAAGAGCAATCTCTTTCAAAATTATAACCGCCCCAGCCATAAGGCAAATTTAAAACTTCAGAAATTTGATTTTTTAAATTTTCATCATTGAAGTTTAGAGGAAAATTACTTGCATTATCTTTAGATATCTTGTATTTTTTAGGGCCTATTTTTCCGTAAAAATAATTCTTATCTTCCTTATAATAAGGATAAAGCGCTCCGATTCTGCTTTCAAAGAAAAAATTTCCATCCTCATCTAAAATAGCTAGTTTTTCTTTTAGGGGTGTAAGAAAGTTAAGCTTTTCATAAATTTGCGCTCTATTGTTAGAGAAAAATTCCAAATCTTTGCTTTCTATAAAACCCACCCCTGCTTCGCTTAATACAAAAGCATAACGCTTATCCTTGCTAAAATGCGAAACTAAAATAGGAGTACCCGCATTTAAAATACTATCGCTTGCATAATCAAAAGGAATTCCTTCATTTTCAAGAAAAGGATTTTTTAAAATCGCTCTTTGCGTAGGGATATTTTTAATAAGGGTGTTTTGTATTACTAAAGCTTTTTTATCAAACTTGCCTAGCTCTTTAGTGTTTGCATTATCTATAGTTTTTTCAAACCATGATAAAGGAATTACTTGCTTGTTAAAGAAATAATAAGTATTTTTAGGATTTGTATATAAAGAAAATGACCAAAAAAGATTTTGATTTTTTAAAGTTTTAAAAGAGCTGTGCCATGGGCTAAAAAAAAGTTGTTTGTATTTTTGAGAATCAAAATTTATATTTTGATTCATTTTGGATAAAATGCTGATATTTTGATCAAATTCGAGTTTTGCATAGTGTGAGTCTTGCTGATCTTTAAAATTTAAAATAGTTTGAGATAGGGCTGGACTTAATTTTGTTTCTTTTATAGAACAAGCGGTAAAAAATAGTGCTGTAAGACAAGGATATAGCCAAATTTTCATAATCAACCTTTTACAAAAAGTAGTTATAATTAAAGCCAAGGAAATATAATGCTTGATAAACTAGAGAAATTTTTAGTCTATGATAATGTTTTTTTAAGTGGTGGCGCAGGCGTTGGGAAAAGTTTTTTAACCAATGAACTCATACGCTCTTACAAAAGACAAGGCAAGGTCGTTATAGCTCTTGGTTCTAGCGCACTTTCAGCATTTAATATAGCAGGGGTAACCTTGCATAGTTTTTTTTGTTTGGGTTATTGTCAAGATATGGATACGCTTAGCGTTTTTGATCGCAATCAAAAACAAAGAGAGAAGATTTTAAAGTTAAAAGAAAATCTTAAAAAAATTGATTTAATCATCATCGATGAAATTTCTATGGTAAGTGCTGATATTTTTGAGATGATAGGTTTTAGATTGAAAAATTCGCAATTTGATGGTAAAATTTTAGTTGTGGGTGATTTTTTTCAATTACCGCCCGTGATTAAAGAGAAAAAAGAAAATCTTTTTTTAAATTCTACCTATGCTTTTTCTTCCTTTTTTTGGAAAGAATTAAAATTTAAAAATATCAAATTAACTCAACCAAAAAGAACGCATAATTTAGAATTTTATGGAAATTTATCCTTGATTAGGCAAGGATTTTTAGATGATAAAATTTTAAATTTTTTTGAAAATTTATATATCAATACAAAAGAATTAGAAGAATTAGATGATGATTATACCTTGCTTTGTAGTATAAATAAAAAGGTAAATGCTGTCAATGATGATAGATTAAGCAAGCTTGAAAGTCCGCTTGTTTGTTTTAAAGCTGAAATTTGCAAAGAATCTAAAGATATAGATGAGCACAAAATTCAAACTTGGATAAAAAGTTTAAATATTTTAGACGAGCTTAAACTCAAAATAGGCGCACGCGTTATTTTTTGTGTAAATAATTGGGATAAGGGATATTATAATGGCGAGCAAGGCATCATCGAAAGTATCACTTATGAAGAGGATAAGACTTATATTGGTATCATGAAAAACAATGGTATTAAAATTATGCTTGAACCCTATGTATTTTTTATGGAAGAGCTTGAGCAAAATAATAATGAAATGTTTATCAATGTACTTGCAAGCGTAAGTCAATTTCCTATCAAACTAGCTTATGCTATTACCATACATAAATCACAGGGTATGAGTATAGAAAAATTAGTATGCGATATTGATCATATTTTTGAAAACGGACAACTTTATGTGGCTTTATCGCGTGCTATAAATCCTGCTACTCTTAAAATTTATTTTACAAAAAGAATAAATTTTAAAGCCTATTTTGCTAGTATTTTAAAATTTGATATAAGTGTGAGAGAATTTTATCAAAATAATGATTTTTTAGATCTTGAATTGGAAAATAATATCATTTAAAAGGATGAGAATGAAAAAAATATTTTTACTTGCTTTTTTATCTTTAAGCCTTAATGCACAAAGTTTAGAGCTTGATAAAATAAGAACAGATTTATACTCAAAAAGCGGAGCAAATGTACTTAAAAAAATTGAAATTTCTTTAGAATTTGAAGGCGAGAAATTAAAAGAAAATGAAAACAAGCTTACAGATGCGGTAAATACCGTGATTTCTGGATTTTTTTATGAAGATATTTTTACAGAGCTTGGAAAAAATAATTTTAAAAAAACTTTAGAAAAATTTATAGATAAAAAATACAAAATTAAAATCAACGAGATTTATATCTTATCTCTAAGCGGAGTAGAAAAATTTGATTTAGAAGAATTTAAGCGTTTCTTGGCAAGTACTGAAGCTAAGGAAAAAAATGTAGGTAGCGAAGTTAAAAAAGCTCTTGATAATTTAGAACTTCCTCAAACTCCCGCGGTTCCAAATATTTCCAATATAGAAACTCCACAAATAGATCAACTTTTTCAAGATGATAATACACAAAATCAATATGACAATGGAGAAATCGATATCAATACTCTTAATATCCCTAAAATGACTTCAGATATAGAAGAGAAGATAAAGCGAGATTTGATTGCAAATCCACCGCAAATTTTTAAAGAAAATAATAGCTCTGAAGAAAAAGGCTTTGAGTTGAATTTGGATACAAATTCAACAATGCCTTAATCTTAGCGAACCATATCGTAATAATTAGGAAATTTGGGTTTAAAAACTTCAGGATTGATAGTAGGATTTTTGATTTGATGGTTTAGAGTGATTAAAATATCGTTTTCAAATTCATCCTTATAAGCAATACTTTGAATTTCATTATCTTTGAGCGTGATGGTATAATTTATATTTTCATATTTTGCGATCAGTTGATTGTCATTTAAATGCTTTGCTTTTTTAAAAATTTCATTAAGGTTAGGGATGTTATCAAGATGTGAAAAAACAACTTGTTCTAAATCATGTTCTACTAAGATGATTTGATTTTTATTGATATATATTTCTTTTTTGCTTGGAGTGTCATAGCTCCAATAAGCTTGTTCTTGACTTAAGATAAAATGTCCTGAGTATGAAAGGGTTGAATCTTTTGATTTTACTGATTGCGTGAAATTGCTAGAATAGGTGTTAAAATTAAGATCAATAGCTAAAATATGACTTAAAAAAAAGAAAAATAAACAAAATATTTTTTTCATATACTTACCTTCTAAATTTATTTTGGAATTTTTACAACATTCTAGCTAATTTTAATTAAATAATCGTTATAATCATAGCTTGAAAAAAATATCAAAAGAGGTTTAAAAATGTTTTTAAATACCTTAAAAGCCGTATTTGGGACAAAAAATGATCGTGAGGTAAAAAAATATCTTAAACGAGTAGCACAAATAAATGCTCTTGAGAGTAAATATCAAAATTTAAGTGATGATGAATTAAAGGCTGAATTTGGAAAATTTAAAGAGCAAATTCTAAGTGGAGAAAAAAAAGAAAGTGATATTTTAAATGATGTTTTTGCCATAGTTAGAGAAGTGGGAAAAAGAACTTTAAATATGCGCCATTTTGATGTGCAATTAATCGGCGGTATGGTTTTGCACGATGGAAAAATCGCAGAAATGAAAACAGGGGAGGGTAAAACTCTTGTAGCAACCCTACCTGTTGTGCTAAATGCTATGAGTGGAAAAGGCGTGCATGTGGTTACGGTCAATGATTATTTGGCTAAAAGAGATGCGGAACAAATGAGTGCGATTTATAATTTTTTAGGCTTTAGCGTAGGCGTGATTCTTTCATCTCAAAATAGTGATTTAGAACATAAAAAAGCCTATGATTGTGATATTACTTATGGGACAAATAATGAATTTGGTTTTGATTATTTGCGTGATAATATGAAATTTTCAAAGGCCGAAAAGGTACAAAGAGAACATCATTTTGTTATTGTGGATGAAGTAGATAGTATTTTAATCGATGAAGCAAGAACTCCACTTATCATCAGTGGCCCTACAAATCGTACTTTAGATGGTTATATCAAGGCAAATGAAGTAGCCAAGCAAATGCAAAGAGGTGAGGCGGTTTTACCTCCTGCTAAACCTGAGGGTGATTTTATAGTGGATGAAAAAAATCGTAATATCTTAATCACAGAAGCAGGAATTGCCAAAGCTGAAAAATTATTTGGTGTGGAAAATTTATACAGTCTTGATAATGCTATCTTGGCTCATCAGCTTGATCAAGCTTTAAAGGCACACAATCTTTTTGAAAAAGATGTGCATTATGTTCTAAGAAATAACGAAGTAATCATCGTTGATGAATTTACGGGTCGTTTAAGCGAGGGTCGCCGATTTAGCGAAGGACTTCATCAAGCTTTAGAGGCTAAGGAAAATGTAAAAATTCAAGAAGAAAGCCAGACTTTAGCTGATATTACATTTCAAAACTATTTTAGAATGTATGAAAAATTAGCCGGTATGACAGGAACGGCACAAACAGAAGCAACTGAATTTTCCCAAATTTACAGCTTAGATGTTGTTTCTATACCTACAAATATCCCTATCAAAAGACAGGATAAGGATGATTTGATTTATAAAACTCAAAATGAAAAATTTAAAGCTGTAATCGAAGAAATCAAAAAAGCAAACGCTAAAGGACAACCTGTACTTGTAGGAACTGCGAGCATTGAAAGAAGTGAAGTTTTTCACAATATGCTTGTAAAAGAAAAAATTCCTCATCATGTTTTAAATGCTAAAAATCACGAGCAAGAAGCTTTAATTATTCAAGATGCGGGAAAAAAAGGTGCAGTGACTATCGCTACAAATATGGCAGGTCGTGGCGTGGATATAAAAATCGATGATGAGATAAGAGCTTTGGGTGGACTTTATATCATCGGTACAGAAAGACATGAAAGCCGCCGTATTGATAATCAACTTCGTGGTCGTGCAGGAAGGCAGGGTGATCCAGGTATTAGCCGTTTTTATTTGAGTTTGGAAGATAATCTTTTAAGAATTTTTGGTGGTGATCGTATCAAAAATATTATGGAGCGCTTGGGAATACAAGAGGGCGAGCATATAGAATCAAGGATTGTAACAAGAGCAGTTGAAAATGCGCAAAAAAAGGTTGAAAGCTTACATTTTGAAAGTAGAAAACATTTGCTTGAGTATGATGATGTGGCCAATGAACAAAGAAAGACCATCTATCGTTACCGCAATGAACTTTTAGATGAAGAATACGATATTAAAACTAAAATTTCACAAAATATTGCAGAATATAGTGCTTATGTCATGAATGATTTTATGATTGAAGAAAGTGGAGTGGATTTAAATTTTGAAAATTTAAAAGCTAAAATTTTGGATGAATGTTCCATTGAACTTAAACAAAGTGATTTTGAAAATCTTAGTTTGATTGAAATGCAAGAAAAACTAAGCGAAATACTAGAAAAATCATACGATGAAAAAATGTCAAAATTGGATTCTAAACAGCTTCATCACATAGAGCGCATTTTATATTTGCAAGTTTTAGACAATGCTTGGCGTGAGCATTTATATCAAATGGATATTTTAAAAACAGGTATAGGACTTCGCGGATATAATCAAAAAGATCCTTTAGTAGAATACAAAAAAGAAAGTTATAATCTTTTTTTAGAGCTTGTTAATCGTATCAAATTTGATAGCATCAAATTGCTTTTTAGTGTGAAATTTAACCAAGAAGAAGCACAAAATTTAGAAGAAAAAGCAAATCAAGAAAATGAAGCTTTATTTGAAAAATCAGTGGAAATGGGTGCTAGTGAGGATAATTTAGGCGAGGCTGAATTTAAAAAAGTTCCACGCAATGCTCCTTGCCCTTGCGGAAGCGGTAAAAAATTTAAAGAATGCCATGGAAAAAGTGGGCCTAAACAAGGAATTTTAGCTTGAAAAAAAGCGTTTTAAAATATCTACTTTTTAAATACTTAAGATTTGATAAAGAGCAACCCTTTATCAATCTCTCTATGCTTTTAGCTTTTTTAGGAGTTTGTGTAGGACTTTGTGTTTTACTTGTGGCAATGGCTATCATGAATGGCTTTGATAAAGAATTTGAAAAGCGTTTTTTTGTGATGAATTATCCTATTACCATAGTGCCAAAATTTTATTCTCCTATGAATGATGATTTGGTAACAGAGCTTAAAAGAGAATTTCCTCATTTGCTTTTTAGTCCGTATATTAGCACTCAAGTTGTAGCAAAAGCAGACAATCGCTTTGAAGGAGGTGTCCTTTTTGGCGTGAATTTCAACGATGAAGTTAAGATCAATGAAGTGGTAGCTAAAGCTTTAAAAGATGAGAATTTAAGCGGCTTTGATATACTTGTGGGTTCGGTGCTTGCAGATGAACTTAATTTACATAAAAACGACAAACTTTCACTTATCTTTTCAAATCTTAGCCCCAGTGGATTTTCTTTGGTTCCACAAGCTAAACGCTTTAATGTGAAAGCGCGTTTTACTTCAGGGCTTATATTTTATGATAAAGCTTATATGTATACGGATGTAAACGCACTTCGAAAAGTACTTGGTATTAGCAATCAACAAAGTTATGATGGCGTACATGTTTATAGCGAAAATGCATTTAAGGATGTAGAAAAACTTAAATCCTACCTAAAGAGTGATTATGCTGTTGTAGGCTGGTGGGAACAAAATCAAAACTTCTTTTCTGCTCTTAAGCTTGAAAAAAGAGCGCTTTTTATTGTTTTGATGCTTATTATCTTGGTGGCAAGCTTAAATATAGTGAGTTCTTTACTGATGATAGTAATGAATCGTCGCACCGAAATCGCACTTTTACTTGCTTTAGGTGCTAGTAAATTAGAAGTTAAGAAAAGCTTTTTTGCCTTAGGCATGCTAATAGGTGGTGGCGGTATGATCATAGGAATCATACTCGCATTTTTTGCTTTGTGGCTTTTAGGAAATTTTGATATTGTCACCTTACCCGCAGATGTTTATGGTACGAGCAAATTACCGCTTGATTTATCTGTGATGGATTTTTCTTTAACCTTGGTGGGTGCTTTGATAATCATTGCTTTATCTTCTTATTATCCTGCTAAAAAAGCAACACAAATCAATGTTTTAGATACTTTAAGAAACGAATAGGGAAAAAAGATGGAGCAAAAATTTGACGAAAATAAATTCATGCAAGAGTATGCTAGAAATCAAAGATTAAAATCTCTTACTTTAAAAGGTGTTTTGATTTTTATTATAAGCATAGTTTTACTTATTCCTTTATTGATGTTAAAAACCTTAGTAGAAGATAGAAAATATAATGCACAAAATGTTATTTCATTGATGGGAAAAGCTTGGGGTAGTGATGAGTTTTATACGCCAAGTTTAAATGAAAAAATTTTGCCTAATAAATTAGAGCTTTGGGTGGATTTAAAATATCAAGAACGCATTAAGGGTATTTATAAAATTCCGCTTTATACTGCTTTCGTGGATTTTAATGCAAGTTTTAATATGGAAAATTTAAGCAATTTTGATGAAAATTCTATCCAATTTTCAAATGGAAATTTAAAAGATTTACAATTTAATATCTTAAAAGATGTTTTATGGGTAAGTGGAACTTTACAATTAAAAGGTTATGGCTCTTTTGATGCTAATATGCAAGCTAAAGAAAATATCATACATATAAACTCAAATGCTACAAACCCTTCCTTTGAATATGCTTTGCCAAATGATTATTCTATCGATAAAAAGGGCTTTGGTGCTTTTTATGAATTTCAAAATAGCATCTCAAATGATAGGGTGGAGAAAAGAAGATTGAGTGTTGAGTTTTATCAAGGGGTGGATGAGTATCGCTTGATCGATCGTATGATAAAATATGGGTATTTGTTTATTATTTTAACTTTCTTGGTGTTGTTTTTATGCGAGCTTGCTTCAAAGAAAAATGTTATTTTACTTCAATACGCGATTTTAGGAGCAAGTTTGATAGTATTTTACCTTATGCTTTTAAGTTTTAGCGAGCGCATAGGATTTAATTTTGCTTATCTTTTTTCAAGCTTGGCTATAATTATACCTTTATCGCTTTACACTTTAAGCATCATGGGGCAAAAGCGTTTTGCTATAGTAATGGCTACGATTTTATTTATTTTATATTTATGTTTGTTTATTATGTTAAAGCAAGATGAATATGCATTATTGATAGGAACCTTTATAGCTATGTTTGGAATTTATGCAGCTATGTATTTTACTAGAAATTTAAATAAAGATTATCATCAAGGATGATTTTTTTCTTAATGATAATCTTGTATTAGACTTTTTAAAATCACTCCATCAAGTCTTAATTCATAAGCTTTTTCAAGCTTATGTAAATTTTCTACTAGGAGTAAAATTTTGCTATCAAAGAGATAAAATTCCGCTACTTCAGAAGCAAAACGAGCTAAATTTTCATCATCAAAAAGTAAAAATTTAGCCCCTAAAGCATTGCTTAGAAAAATTTCATTTTTATCTTGTATCAAAACAGCAAAATCCAAATTTTCATTTTTTGCATTTTGGATGATTTCTTCATTATACAAAAAGCAAGAAATTTGATCTTTTTTTAGTTTTTTGCTTTCATCAATAAAGCAAAAATTTGAATTTTGTGTTAATAAATAGTGTCCTAAAATCAGCATTTTAGTTTCCTTATTTTGTTTTTATAATCATAGTTAAGTTTAACTTATAAAAAATTTTAAAATTAGAGCTTAATTAAATTTAATTAGACTTTGGCTAAAATATCTACAATAAAAGGAGAAAACTTGTCTTTATTTATACAAAAATGTAAAAATTTTAAATTTCAAGCACCACTTTCTAAAAAAACGATATTTTTTAATTCTTTGGTTTTAATTTTTATTTTAAGCTTATTTTTTTATTTTAGCTTTAGTGTGAGTGCTTATCATTTCAATTTTGTTTCTTTACTAGAATATAAAAATAAAATTATCTATGGTTTTTTTCAAACCCTATCTGTTAGTTTTTTTGCTTTAATATGCAGTATATTTTTGGGGATTGTAATTTGCTTTTTTTCTTTAAGTAAGATTATTATTTTGAGATTTTTTGCTACTTTATATGTGGAGCTTATACGAGGAACCCCCTTGCTTGTGCAAGTGCTTTTAGTTTTTTATATCATTGCAAATAGCTTAGGATTTGATGATCGCTACATCGTAGGGATATTTATCCTTTCCATGTTTTCAGCAGCTTATTTATCTGAAATTTTTAGAGCAGGGATTTTAAGTGTACCTATCATTCAAATAGAAAGCGCTAGGGCTTTAGGACTTAGCGAAAGGCAAATTTTTTTATACATCATTTTTCCTCAAGCTATTAAAAATATTTTAGCTCCTATTAGTGGGCAACTTGCTAACCTTATCAAAGACAGTTCTTTATTAAGCGTGATTGCACTTAATGAGCTTACCCAAAGTATACAAGAAGTGAATTCATATATCTTTGCAACCTTGGAAGGATATATCGTTTTAGCTTTTGCATATCTTATCTTAACCTTACCTATAGGTGTATTTTCACGCTATTTAGAAAGAAAATATCAAAAATAAGCTAAATTTCCTTGACAAATCGATATATATTTTGGCATAATCACATTTTCATTTAAAAAATGTCTCGTTAGCTCAGCCGGTAGAG
>NZ_AINS01000038.1 GCF_000254135.1 Campylobacter coli LMG 9860 | reverse complement strand
TTGGAAGTCCCTATTTCTCGCAAATCATTTAAAATGTTTTCGATATCTCTTAAAATATTTTTATGCTCTTTGCCAAAAACCTTAGCCACATCCAAACTAGTGCAAAAGATTTGATTATCTTGAGTGCCAAATTGCACTTCTTGTTTATTAATAATGACTTTATTGCTCATTTTTTATCTCCTATGAGTTTTTATAAAATTCTTTCAGCTCTAATACTTTTTCATCAAGACTTTTATTTTCTTGTGAAAAAATTTTTTCAATGACATCAATGTATGCTGTTTCTGTAGATAATATTTTTAAATTTTCATTACCCAAAGGGCTAAGATCAAGAGTGCAAATTACTTTTTCATCTTGTCTTTTGATTAAAAATTGTCTTTTCACAGGATTGAAACCTTTAATGATCATATACTCATCATAACTTAAACCTACTCCTTTAACATATTCTTCTTCTTTGGCTTTCGGATTAGATAAAAATACCATAGTCGATGACTGTTCTATAAGAGTTGCAGCATTTTTAAGCTTTAAAAAATCTTCTAAACTTTGTGTAGCAAGTCTTAAAAATCCATTCTGCTTTCTAATGGTTTTAAACTTGTTTTTAACTTCTTCTTGCACGATTTCATTTTCTAGCCACTTCCAAGCTTCATCAATATCAATACAAAGTCTTCTACCATCTGCCAAGCTCATTACACGCCAAAGAATGTAATAGCTTAATATCCCTGATACATCTTTGTCATCAAGAAATTCTGTTCCATCAATTCCAAATAAATTGATATCGTCAGGAAAATCTAAACTATCGTATTCGTTATCAAATACCCAGCCAAATTGTTTGCCTTTTTTGAAAAGTGCTAATCTTGATTTAAGAGAATTATCATCATCTACATTTTCAGTTAAATTTTCAAGTAATAAAGAAATAGGATACTTTCTTTCTTCTTTTTCAAAACCTTTCATAAGAGAATTAACAGCATTATTGAGCATTTCTTCTTCTCTAGTTGTAAGAATTTCATTATTTCTAGTTACTAAAAGTTTCATTAGCGATTGAAGTTGTCTTATATTTTCTTGTGTGCTTTCAACCATAAAAGGATTAAATCCTGTCGGCTTGCCATTTTCAATGCTAATATATCTACCGCCAGCACAAAGTATATTGCCTAACGCACCTTTATCTTTATCCAAATAAATGGCTGTAAATTTTCTTTTATCTTCAGGAATATCATCAGGAAATGTATCTTTGCTAGCGTATTTCATCATTTGATCTACAATAAAGTTCATAAACACTGTTTTACCGCCACTGCTTTGACCTAAAATCAAAGTATTTGCTAGGAAGAATTTTCCAAAATCATTTTTATTTGCACCAGAACTTTGGTGAAAATTAAAATAATAAGGTTGTTTGTTTGGTGTTTTTAAAATGCTAACAGCGTCACCCCAGCAGTTTTTATCTCTTTTGCCCATAGAAAAATTATGTAGAGCAATTAAAGATGAATAATTAATGGATGAGATAAGATTAATGCGTGGGCGTATTGCAAAATTTGATGGTAGTTGCGAAAAAAATGTCGCAGGTAGGGCGATTGTTGCTAAGGTTACTCCAAATCCTAATTCGTTCATCTTTGTAACAACTTCATTTGTGTTGTCTTTACATTCTTTTATAGTATTTCCATACACAAGAATTGATAAATGATATTTACCGAAAGAGATTTCTCCATTTGTAAGTTGATCTAGTGCTTCGTCGATTTGTGCTACTTGTGAAAAACCATCATCTTCGGTTGCAATGAGTTGTTTTTTCTGTTTAGATATTGCTGATTTTGCATCCACTCTAGGAATAGGAGAAAAGCTTTGAGTTATAGTGTATTCCACATCTAAATACATTAGGATATCTAAAATTCCTGCAAAAGTTTCATTTGTATAGTCTTTAATTTCAATGCATCTAGCAAATCTTTTTGTGCTATCATTTTGATTAAATTGAATAGTATCGTGTCCAAATTGTATGTTTTGTAAATTACCATTAAGGTACTGATCTATAGGACTTGGTAATACTCTTATAGGATTAAATTTACCACCAAGTAAATAATTATAAAATTCTAGTTGTTTAGAGTAGGTTTTATCATCTTTGGAATATGTTTTTAATCTTTTTGGGTTAAAATCTTTAATATTTGCTTCTAGTCTATCAGCAAATTCACTAAATTTAGCTAGAAATACGCTAATTGTTTTTCTTTTATTTTCAAAAGAGCTTTTCATAAAAGTTGTTTTTTCTATTTTCACTTTTAAAGGATTGAAAATAAGAGTTAAATATAAAGAATTTTTTCTAAGAGTTCCTTGCTTAAAACTCTCATAATATTTTCTGTCAATTTCTTCTAAAAAAGCATTATTAAATTTCGAAGTTAATTTGTCTTCGATAGAATATCTACAATTATGAAAATAAAAGCTTACAGGTTCATTTGCAAATGATTTAAATAGCATATTCAAAAGATCATTTTTAATATCTAGCTCATCATCATCTTCTGCTTCAAAACTAATTCCTCCAATCTCCCAAGTTGTCATTAAAAGATAATCTTTTGTAATGACTACAGAATCGTTTATTAGTGATGAAAAAGGAATTAATTTTTCAAAATTAGGTTCTGCATTAAGTCCGAAAACAGATATTTTTGGAAAATTAGAATTTGGCGGCATTTGTCTATAAGAGTTTGTGCTGTAAGTTTTAACCTTATGATAATTTTTGGAAGCAGGATTGGAGAAAAATCTCATTTTTAAAAACATTAATCGAAAAATAAAATCATCTTTTTTTGTCATTGCTTTCATAATAAAAAACACAGGAATAGAAAAGCCAACTAAAAAAATGTTTTGACTATAAAATGCAATTAAAATGATACATCCCATCGCTATAACAAAAGGCGTCATCGGAACGCCAAAAATCATAGGTGGACGCGTTAAACCTTTAAAAAGTGGATTTTTCTCCATGATTAGTCCTATTTATATTTATGTAATGATATAGCCAGCAATTGCTGAAGCTGATCCAAAAATAACGCCACCGATAAAAACAGGTGCAACTTCTCTAAGAGTTTGCCCTTGATACATAATTCTGGAAGCACACCACATAAGTGCAATTGTGAGTAAAACTCCACCAAGTGCATACAAAGCAATGCTTAAGTTTTGCATAAAGGTATTAACTTTATCAATACCACCAGCCGCAAATACGAATATAGGGCTTAATAAAATTAACGACAATAATTTTATTTTCATTTTATATCCTTTATTAAAAAAATTGTTCGTTAAATTTTAGTTTTATTATTAGTTAAAAAAATAATTTAATTTTTGTTTTGTAATTAGATTAATATTATTCAAAAGCTTTTATTTAAGTATCAGTTATTTTTTACTAGAATTTATTAGATTTTTAATGAAAGGATAAAAAATGGCATATCCACTTTTAGGCACAAGAATAGTTTTAGATGAAGAAAAAATTTTAAAAGAAGGCAAATATAATTTAGAAGATATGTATAAAATGATAGATGAATATGCCAAAGAATCAGGAATGATAAAAATCAACAAAGAAACTTATCATTGCAAGGGAGATAAGTATGATTTGGGCTGTATGGCTTTATTTATATATAAATATTTGATTGATTCTGAATGGTTTACAAAAAATGCAAAAGAATGGATTTGGATTAGTGAAAAAGAAGGAAATAGCGATTTGATTTCTGCAAGTAAAGCCGAAGGAGAAGGAATTTGGGAATAAATCGCAAAGTAATTAATTTTGATTTATCTACAAAAAGTCTTGAAAAATATTTTAAAGACACAAGAGAACCCTATTCTTTGATTAAAAAATTTATGCTCGAAAATGGTTTTGAGCATAGACAATATTCAGGTTATACTTCAAAAGAACCAATAGATGAAAGACGAGTTGCTAGAATAGTTACTAAACTTGCTAAAAAATTTACTTGGTTTGGCGAATGTGTTAAAGAATTTGATATTACTGAAATAGGAGAGCAATACAGCTTAAAAGATACTATACAAAATCTATGTATCAAAGAAATTAATAAACAAGCTGGTTACAATAAGGATTTTCATGGCAAATTTAAAGAATTTACTCAAAAAACACCAAAAAATCAAAAGTTAAAAGATTTAGAACGATGAATATAGCATATATTAGAGTATCAACAAATAAACAAGAATTAGATTCTCAAAAGTTAGAAATTATGGAATATTGTCATAAAAACAATATCATTTTAGATGAAATTTTAGAAGTAAAAATAAGCTCTACAAAATCTCAAGAAAAACGAAAAATCAAGGATTTAAAACAAAAACTAAAAGCAGGCGATTTATTAATAGCAACAGAACTTTCAAGACTTGGTAGAAGTATGCTAGAAATAATTAATTTGGTTCTTGAATTTAATGCAAATAATATTAATTTTCTATTTTTAAGACAAAGAGAACTCAGCAATTTTAACAATCCTTCTTCAAAACTCATTCTGTCAATTTATGCTTACTTGGCGGAAAATGAAAGAGATCTGATCAGCCAAAGAACAAAAGCAGGACTTGAAAATGCTAAGGCTAGTGGTAAAAAACTAGGGCGTCCTATGGGAACACTTAATAGTATTTATGATAAGGATATAGATAAAATACAAACTTTGCTTGATAAAGATTTATCTATCAGAAGCATTTGGAAATTATTTTATAAAGATAGTGGAAAAACTTACGATGGGCTATTATGGTTTATTAAAAAACGAAAATTAAAACAAAAATAAATTTTTTATTTAAGAAAAATATAAAAAATTTTGTAATAAAATTTAACGAACATTTAATCAAATGTAAAAAAGCATATTTTAATTATATAAAATTAAGTTTAATATTTTAAAATTATATACCATCAACCATCAATCAAATAAAGACTTTTGTAAAAGAAATCTATTGTCTTTGGTGTTTAGTTGATTCATTGGATCATCACGCTTAATATATCTTTTTACCTTATTATTGCTTTGATAGATGAAAAATAAATCATTTTCATTTTTATACTTATTATGAAAAAATTCATCATCATAATCAGCAAATTCTACGCCTTTGCCATAGATATTGATACCAAACTCTATAAGTTTGTCTTTTAATTTAATGATTTCTTTTTTTTGTCTTGAAATGATAGAATTTTCTTTATAAAATTTATATGCCTTAATCTCGCAAAACTCACTATAACTAAGAATTTTTTTATCAGGGAAACTTGTTAAAAATCTAATCAAATCTTGTGCGACTAAAGAATTTAAATTAATAAGAATTTTTGATAAATCATCATCATAAGAAAGAGTGGATTCTGTTTCGAGTTTTTTAATATATTCCCTACGAACTGTTAGCACGAATACAGATACAATTGTTCCATTTTCTTTTGTGATACGCTCTACAGAGTCAAACATTAAAATGCCTTTATCTCTTTGAGTGATTGTTTTTTTATCTTTATCTTCTACATTTTGAGTGAAAGCCAAATCATATGCAAAACGAGAGATTTCTGTAAATTTTTGTTTTAACCAAGAATAATTATTAGAATTTTTATTAAGATATTGTTTTAAGAATTTATAGGGCTCTAATCTTACTTCCATATCCCAAAAATTTTCTTGATATTTTTTAATAACACTTGTATCCACATTTTTTTTGATATATAAAAATAAAGCATCTAAAATATTCCTATGAGTTTGCGTAAGCAAAGAGTTCTTTAAACTTATGGCATATGATGAGCCATTCGCACCTGTCATTTTAAAATCTATTTTATTATCATTTTCTTTAAATACTTTATAAAAATTAGTGTCTGTAAGCTTTCGTGAGCTTAAATAAAAAACACCTCTATTTTCATTCATTGTTACATAGCCTTTTGCTAATTCATTAACACTTACAGCAGAAATATCTTTTTTATTGATAATCTCCAAAGTATTAGAATCAATGCTGTTAGCTCTAAGATTTACAATTGAAGGCTCATCAATACTAGAATTTTGCAATACTTTAATCGTTTTTTGAAATTCTCCAGCATTGATATTATTATTATCCTTTAGCACCTCAAGCAAGCGATAGGTGGTAGAATTTTTATCTTCTCCCTTTTCGAACGAAAGTTTATAAACAAGTCTAGGAGCATTGATAATAACAGAGCTACCCATAAGACTTTCGCCTTTTTTATCTAAGTGATGAAGTAATAAGATAGCTTGATTATTTGATTTTGCTATATCTGTTAGAATATTAAAGAAATTTTGCACATCGTTTTGATTGTTTTGATCTTTAAAACCTAATGTTGAGAAAAATGCACTAAAGGTATCAAGAACAATTAAATCACAATCTGCTAACTCATTAAGCTCTTCTTTTAAACAATTTATAGGTTCTTTATTGATTTTTGGAAGTTCATTTGAAAATTCAAGTTCCGCAGTATTAAAAGAATAAAAACTTTCAATATTTTTTATGCGTTCTAAAATCGCTTTATTTTTATCTTCTACGCTCCAAAAAAAAGGTTTTAAGCCATCATTAATAGCATTAGCACATACCTTTAAAGCTAAAAAAGACTTGCCTACTTCACTATTGCCACTTAATACAGCTACAGAGCCCCTTTCTAATTTAATCGTATCTTCGCAGATTATAGAAACATCTTCATCGCTAAAAAGTCCGAGTGTAATAGTTTCAATAGTATTTCTTTTTGGCATTTTTTAATCCTTTGCTACTTCTATGATCTCAAATAGTTGTTTTATGATTTTAGGGTGCAATATTTCTCCACTATGGTGAGGAATAACCATTCTATAAAGTCCTTTTTTATAGATTCTATGGCTGCCTTTTTGCCTATCAATCGAAAAATCATTTTGCAATAAAAGCTTTTCCGCTTCTTTTGCAGTCATTCTAGGCAATTCAGGCATTTGCTAAAACCATTGGAATAATTGAAGTTGTCTTATTTTCAATAATTCTTTTTTCTTCATTTGCAAGACTTTCTAAATAAAGCTCTCCTGCTTCTTTTATATTGACTAAAGCTTCTTCATAAGTATTTCCCTGCGAAACACAACCTTCAAGCTCTAAAATGCGTGCAAAATATCCATCCTGATCTTTTTCAATAATAATATTTAATAGCATCTTGATTCCTTGTATTAAAAAATGATAAGATTGACTTAAATGTAACAAATATTTTAATCTTCGAAATAAATTATATCAAAGTATCACATCTATGTCAATAGGCAGCAATTTTAGAATTTTTTCAAATAAGATTGACTTAAATGT
>NZ_AINS01000039.1 GCF_000254135.1 Campylobacter coli LMG 9860 | reverse complement strand
CCTTATTTTTGGGTGGTTGGGGGTTATAGGTGCTTAGAGCTTGAAAATAGCTATTTCAGCTTGAAGATTATCCGAAATATTTTTTAGTTCTGTCATTGCATTTTTATTTTCACTAACCGCTTGTTGAGTTTTAGAAGAAATATCTGCCACTGTTATAATTTTTTCTTCAATTTCTTCCATTAATTTTACTTGAGCGGCTACCTCTTGATTTACCTCTTGTGCTTTAAAAAGACTGTCATTAGCTTGTTTGTAGATTAAATCCACACTATCTCTTACCTCTTCACTTAAACTTTTACCTTGAGAAATCAGTGGTATAGACTCTTCTATAACGCCTACTGTTGCTATCGTTTCTTCTTGAATTTGTTTGTTAATTATAGCAATTTGATCTGTTGCCCCGCCTGTTTTTTCAGCCAATTTACGAATTTCATCAGCAACGACGGCAAAACCTCTACCTACATCTCCCGCTCTAGCAGCTTCTATGGCTGCGTTTAGAGCAAGTAAATTAGTTTGATCTGTAATCTCGCTAATAAGTTCTGTACTTGTTCCTATATTCTTAGCATGTTCGCTAAGCAAGGCAATTTGCTGAGAAACTCTAGAAGAATTGCTTGCGATATATTCCATTTGAGAAGCTGTATCCTCGGCATATTTTTTATTATTCTGACAAACTTGAGTGGTATTTTTTGAATTTTCTTCTGTTTCTAGAGCCATTTTGGAAACATTTTGTGTTTTTTGACTGATTTCTCGAATTTTAAGAGCAGATTCTCTAGAAGTTTCGCCTTGAAAAATCACTGCCTTTTCAGTTTCACTTATACGACCTACCACCAAATCAGCTTTGTGGTTTAACTCATTAGAAATAATAATCATTTTTTGGACTATATTTCGTAATTGATTTTGCATTCTAGAAATAGAATAAAGTATACTTTGTTTATATTCTGTATGAATTGGCTGTGTTAAATTTCCATTAGCAACTTCGGTGATAATTCTATTTACATCTCTTGGTTCACCACCTACGGATTTTTTAATATATCTCACTATCAAATAAGCAATAACTATAGAAATAATTAAAGCAATTATAATGATACCCATCATGATAAATCGAAAGGATTTACTTTCTAAAAGTGCTATTTGAGTTAATTCTTGATTAGCTAATTCTTGATAATCAATCAATTTATTTGTTTGAGCCAACCATAAAATAAATTCTGGTCTAGCAGAATCTAAAACCATTTTAGTTGCTGATTGAATATCATTTTCTTTCACCACTGCGTCAATAATCTTTTGATAAATTTGCACGGTATTTTTCTTAGTTTTTGCAATATCCTCCATCATAGAGCGTACATTTGAATCACCACCACCCTTAGCTACAATATCATTTAAAATAAGCTCAGCTTCTTCATAATCTTTTTCCAATTTTTGTATTTGAGCTAAAGTTTTTCTTAAGTCTTCCTGATCTTGTGCTAAAACGACATCACGAATTAAAATTGATCTATCATGGATACTTCCCCTAAAATTAATCGCTTGACGAGAAATCAAAGCGTTTTCCCCTGTTGCTGCTGTAAGAGTTTTATCTAAAAAATTCACTTTAGCTATTGAAAAAACAGCTATAAACAACATAATAAAAATAATCAAAGCAAAACTTAAATACAATCTTGCCGAAATTCCTAAGCGGTTCATTATTTTCTCCTTTTTGTTTAATATTTGCATTCAAATTATAGCAAATTTATATTAAAAATTAAAGTATTCTAAATTTTAGAACATTGAGAAAGTACACCATTTATCATTATCATTTGCTTGTTAAAATCTTGAAATTTAGGTATGTAAGCAAAACCACTAAGCGGATTGACTATAATGCAAATTTGATTTGCCTGTATTGAGCTTAAGCGTATGACACAGTCTTGATTAGTTTTAGCTAAATTTTTATCATAAACACCTTGAGAAGTTCGCAAAGGAGAATATAATCTTCCTCTTTCATCAAAAACTATCCTTGTAGAACCCCTACACGAACCTTTAAATTCTACTTTTTTTATACCAAATTTTTTAAAAATATTAAATCTTTGAGTAGTCTTACTATCGCTCTTATCAATAACTCCACTTTGTCCTGAATTCATTAATTTTTTGGGGTTTATAATATCTACAGCAATTTCACGATCAATATTGATTTCAGTTTTTCCTAAATTAGCGTTTCCATCACCATTTTTATCTAAAAATATCGTATAAGTTTGCTCATAATTTGTTGCTGCTGAATTGATAAAATATAATTGCCATCTACTTTTATACCACTCTCTTTTTGCCACTGCTAATTCCAAATCCCTAAAACTCTCTTGAGTCATTGCTAAAGTTCTTACATAGCGTATGTCATTAAGAATTTGCTTTGCACCTTGCATGAGTCTATCTTGTTTTAGATTGATTTGTGCTATGGAAATCACAAGGCCTAAGATTAAAACAACTAAAACTAGCTCAAAAAGCGTAAAAGCATCACTAGTATCTTTGGATTTGATAAATTTTTTCAAATTTTCCTAGCTTTATTGTAATATTTTTTTTATTTTTATCAAGCTGGTCTTTATTTTTAATACTTTTTAGATAAAAAGTATTACTATCTTCAATATCATAGAATTTCAATCTTGGCTGCAAAGATGTGCCAACTCTTAATTTAAAAATTTCTTGTTTTTTAAGCTCTTTGCTTAATTCTTTAGCAAGGTGATAGTTATTAGCAAAATTATATTTTGGATCAGAAACAAAATAATATAAAATTTGATTTCCTATGATAACAAAATAACAAAATAGTAAAAAAATGATAGAGCATTCTATAAAAATTTTATATCTTAATCTAAATTGCGGTAAACGCACCCTATAACTTGCCATCAAGGTTTTAATAAGTAGCGGAGTGCAAATCACACAAAATGGCAAAAAATCCTCCAAATAAAGCTTTTGCCTCAAAGAAAGCAAGGAACAAAAAATAAAGGTTACGCTCATTAAAAACCATAGTAAACTTTTTTGCTCTTTAAAAGTTAAACGATAAGCTACATAAAAAAAATAAATAAAAACAAGTGGCGAAAAACAAGCGGCGAAAATTCCCAAAGTATCCAAAAAATATCCTCTTGGACGCCCACCTGTATCAAAACCATAAAAGCTTATGCTCAAACCAAAAAGTACAAGGGCCAAAGTCAATAAAAAAGAATTTCTTTTATAAATTCCAAAAAAGAAAAAGGTTAAAAATAAAATATTAAAAGACTTATCTACAAATAAAGCTAAAATCAAAAGCGGATAAAAAATCCATTTTTTTTCATATTCATACGCACAAATTATAGCTAGCGTTAAAAAAATCACTATAGAGGCTTCATTTACCAACAAAGCACTTGCAACCGTTCCTGGCAACAATACAAAAAGCAAAAGAGATAAGAAGCTATCAAAATGAGTTTTTGTATATTTTAAAGCCAAAATATAAAGTAAAATACAACTTAAAAAATGAAAAAATAAAATAGGAATTCTTAAACCAAAGTCATTTTGTCCAAAAACAAAAGTTCCAAAATGTGTGAGATAATAAAGCAAACTATGATTAAAAAAAAGAAAACTTCCTTTTTCTTCAAAATAAATTTTAGCCTCATCAGCACTAATGCTAAGGGTTGAAATTCCATAAAGCAAAGCAAGTAAATCAAAAGCAAGTAAAAGAATAATAAGCTTATAATTTTTGATTTTTTCCATAAATTTGATTTTACAAAATTAAACTTAAAATATCAACTGATGTAAATTTCAAAAAATAATCCCATGCCTAATGTATAAAATAAAAATATTTTTATAAAAAGCCAACCTTGCAACACCCCATTTTATTTCTTTTATAACTTTTGAATGAATTCATAAATTTTTGACTTGTTTTTGACATTTCTTTCCTTAATTTTTGTAAAATTATAGTATTTTTTTAAAAATTTTATTAATACATTATATTTTACCTTATTTAATCATAATACCAAATAAAAAGGCGAAAATGCAAACAATTGATCAAAATTTTCAAGCACAAATTGAAATTAAAAAATCTACTTTTTTATCCTATCTTTGCCCTTTTAAAGATTTTAAAAATTTGCTTGTAAATTTAAAAAAAGAACACCCCAAAGCCGTTCATTTTGTTTATGCTTATCGAACTTTAAATGAATACAATCAAATCATAGAAGATAAAAGTGATGATGGCGAACCTAAGGGCACTTCAGGCATACCTTCTTTAAATGTTTTAAGAGGGTATGATCTTGTCAACACTGCAGTCATCACTGTAAGATATTTTGGTGGCACCAAACTTGGGACAGGAGGACTTGTAAGAGCTTATAGTGACGCGGCAAATGCAGCGATTAACAATGCCTCCTTGCTAACTTTTGAATTTAAAAAAAATATCAAAATTGCCATAGATTTTAAAAATCTCAATCGCTTCGAACATTTTTTAAGAACTCACTCTTTGGAATTTGAGCGAGACTTTAAAAATGAAAAAGTGATTTTAAGCTTAAATTTAAACGAAGAGGAAGAGCAAAAGTTTGAAATCTTTTGCGCCCAATTTACACCTTTTGAAATAGAGAAATTATAATCTATCTTAAAGCCTCGTTTGAGGCTTTAATTTAAATCGCGTTAAGTAAATCACCTAAAAGACTACTGTCTTTATTTTGTCCATTTGCATTTTGATTTAAAAGATCATTATGCACACTCGCACTTTGAGCTTTTAAAGAAAGTTCGCCCTCGTTTTGCCTAAAACGATAAGCATACATGCTTGACATTTGTGCGTATTGAGAGGAATTAGAATTTGAACTTTGGGTATTGTTTTGTAAATTTTCTTCCGTACTAGAAATACCCGAATTTTCCTCTAATTTACTTAATATATCCATAAAATCAGAATCAGAAGTCGAAGAATAATCTTCTACTTGCTTATCCACCTGCTTATACTGACCACTAATCGCATCATATTCATATGAGCTAATAGTTTTATAACTTACTTGCATAGCTTTCTCCTTTCAAAATATGCAAAAACTATACAAGCAAAAAGTGTTCCTTAATCACCATGAGTTGGTAAATGCTCCACATCAAGTTCATTATCTCTTATAAATTCTTCTTTTGCTCTCTTGCAATTTTCATCGCGTATTTTACGATATTCATTGCGTATGGTGATTTCTTTGTCGCTTAAAGGTCTATCTTCTAAAAAACTGATATGAAAATAAGTATCATCGCTTTTTGAATAAGTATTGTAAAAATCTATATAATCAAAATAATCCTTACCATTGTCAAATTCCACTACTTCTTCTATATAAATAGTAGGTCCAAAGCCTTTATGATTTTGGGTAAAATGTCCAAAGCCTGCGCTATACTGAATTCTAAATTTAGCCATCATTTTCTCCTAAAAATTCTTGGTAAGTTCCACGAAAATCAGTCAGTTCTCCATCTTTTAAGTGCCAAATACGATTAGCAAAAGCAGAAACCAGCTCCCTATCGTGACTTATACAAAGTGCAACACCCTTGAAATTATATAAAGCTTCACCAAGGGCTATGATACTCTCAAGATCCAAATGGTTATCAGGCTCATCCAAAAGTAAAAAATTTGGGCGCTCTAGCATCAAACGCGAAAGCATTAAACGATGTTTTTCCCCTCCGCTTAAGCTCGCTGCCATTTTCTCTTGATCACTACCACTAAAAAGCATTCTACCTAAACACTTTCGAATTTCATCCAAATCTTTGAATTTTTCACTCATAAGCCATTCGTAAAGTTTCAAATTTTCACAAATTAAATTACTTGTATCTTGGGGAAAATATCCAAGTTCTATAGTCGCTCCAAGGTGTATAGAACCGCTATCAGGAGCAATAGCATTGGCAATGATTTTAGCCAAAGTTGACTTGCCTACACCATTTGCACCAATTAAAGCAATTTTGTCATTTTTTTCGATTTTTAATTCTAAATTTGAAAACAATTCTTTATCATAAGCCTTACTAATACCCTTAAGCTCTAAAACTTCATTTCCTATTTCACGATTTGTTCTAAAAACTATACTTGGATCCCTGCGACTTGAAATTTTAATCTCTTCAAGCTCCAATTTCTCCAAAGCCTTTGCACGACTTGTAGCTTGTTTTGCCTTAGAAGCATTCGCACTAAAACGGCGGATAAAATTTTCTAATTCTTCTCTTTCTTTTAAAGTTTTATCGCGCTTAAGTTCAGCTTGTTTTGCCAAAAGCGTTGAAGCCATATACCAATCATCGTAATTTCCCGCAAAATCACGAATTTGTTTAAAATCCACATCCAAAATTCTTGTACAAATTTTATTTAAAAAATGCCTATCATGAGAGATGACAACCAAGGTTCCCTCATGTCTTAAAAGCTCATTTTCAAGCCAAGAAATCGCTTCTAAGTCAAGGTTATTTGTAGGCTCATCTAAAAAAAGTACATCTGCTCCTAAAAACAATACTTGCGCAAGCAAGACTTTAAATTTGTCTGCGCTTTGCAAGGTGCTCATCAAAGCATCAAAATCTTTGATTTTTAAAGAGCTTAAAATTTTCTCACAACGCGTTTCACAATCATAATTAGGATCCTCTTCAGCCGTTATTATCTCAAGCTCACCTAAACGCTCATTGATCTCATCAGTAAATTCTTCGCTCATATAAAGTTTTTCTTTTTCTTTTAAAGCATCATATAAACGCTTATTTGCGCACATTACCGCATCTTTGATGGTGTAGTTTTCAAAAGCAAATTGATCCTGTCCTAAAACTGCGATTTTTAAACCTTCATCAAATACTATTTCACCACTACTTGACTCAATTTCTCCTGAAAGAATTTTCAAAAAAGTCGATTTTCCTGCACCATTAGCACCGATAAGTCCGTATCTTTGTCCTCGAACAAGTTTTAAATTAACATTTTCAAATAAAAGCTGATTTGCAAAACGCATAGTAAGATTTTTTACTTCAACCATGATTTTCCTTAAATTTTTTACTTATAAAAATTTTTAAGAAATTGTATCAAAAAAAGACTTGAAATTAATTAAGTATAAATTTTATATAGACAATGAAAATAAAATTTCATTGTCAAAATAAATTAATAATCTAAAAGTTCTACAAAAACTTGCTTTTTATCATCACTAAATCTAGCACTATAAGAAATTTGAGTTTCGTATTCTCCTTCATCAAATAAAACTCCTTTTAAAACACCTCTTGAATATTTTTCTCGCATTTCATTAGGCATTTGTGGATAAGTAAATTTTAAACTGGCCATACAAAAACTAGTTTTTTTATCCTTGCTATCTTTGGTTATAAAACTTTCAAAAGAAGTATAAACCACTTCATTGACATAATCTTTCAAATCAAGCAAAGGTTTAAAATGCGCCCTTAAACCCCAAGCGTATCTGTAGATAATGCAGCCTCTAAATCCCTTATATCCATACCATTAGAATTTATCCTTAACGTCCTTAAGGATTGTTCATCTAAACCGTATTCAATATAAACCCATTCATCATCCAAAATACTTTTTAGTGTAAACTTAACATCTTCATCATCGCATTTTGGCTTATTGTTAAAACATCCTGTAAATAAAAAAAACAAACATCAAACTTAATAAAATATTTTTCATTATTTCTCCATTATTATTTTAATAAATTCTATGATTTCATCATTTTTAGCACCATCTTGCCCCAAAAGACTTTTTAGCAAATCCGAGCTAAGCTGTGGAGGAAATATAAGATAAGAATTTATTGGAAAACCATTTGATTTTAAGCCTATGCAAAATTTTTCATCTTTATTTGTGTATGCTTTTCCTACAACAATTTTATAAGTATCTTTCTCATAAAGCAAGGTAGGCTCTACTTCAAAAGGTACATATTTTTCACTCATTTTCATCTCCATTCTTTCATTAGTTTTAAAATAAAATAATCATCACTGTATGATATTTGCAATTTTTTCATAATTTTATTTGCGAAGTTTTTTACCTACTAAAAACATATCTACAATCCACCAAATAGTTCAATTGACTATCCAATTCATAAGCGCTAATATATATGCTATGTTCTGCAAAGATTCACTTGCAACAATATTAAAAATTATTGGAATAATCACAAATGCTAAACGCACAAAACCTAAAACCATATCACCTATCATAAAACACCCTACTCCAAAAGGGCCAAATAAAAAAGTTCCTACCCAAAACATCAAAGCAGGGCTTTTTAGTTTAAGCATAGGAAGTTGATTTAACACATCTTTTTTCTTTCTTCGCTTAAGCGTTCAAATTTTTCTTTTAGCGTAATTGCCGCTAAACCATCTCTTGGTAACTTATCGCCAATATTAGAAAGAACTGAATTAAAATCCATACATTTCTCCTTAAAAATTAAAAATTTCCTTGAATTATTCCACACTATAACTTAATTAATATTGAAATATTAAATATATTTTATATAAAAGATTGAACATTTCAAGTGTTTTTAATAAAGAAATTTTAATGTAAAATTTTTTAAAGGCTAAATTTTTGAGGTAAAAAATGACAAAAAAGAGCAAGCGTGATATGGCATATGAACTAGACATTGATGTTAGCACTTTATATAATTGGAGAAAATACAAACCCAATTTATATCGTATTGTTATGCTTGGCTTTAAATTTGATGAACTTTTAGAAAATAGCAAAAAAACTCATGAAGAATTGCTTCATATAGAACAAACCATACAAGATGAAATTGCTAAATTTAAATAAAATCCGCTTTTAAGCTTTTTTCTATACAATTATCACTTTTATTAAAATCAAGGATTTGAAATGTTTTTATTAGATTTTTTAATATCATTGAGTTTTATTTTTGAAATTTCAGCTCTTGTGCTATCCTTTTACTTTAAAAATTCAAAAATTTTCTTTTTGACTTTAGTATTACTAGGAGCTAAGTTGCCTTATTTTTATACAAGTTTTTTTCAAGCTAATTTATTTGTGGCTTTGTTTTTACCTATGATTTTTACTCTATTTTGCCTTGGAAAACATCATGTTTTAATTTTAAATAAAAAAAATATCGCCTCAATTACAACCCTTATTTTTATAGGCGTTTTAAGCATCATTTTACCTAGAAATACTACTTTCAATAGCGCTGGTTTAGAATTTCATTTTATTACATTAAATTTTTTTAAACCTGTGAGTGAATTAGGATTTTTATTTTTTTTAGTCGGCTTAATACTCATTTTTATCAAAACTTTTAAAACTAAAGAATATTATCTTCTTATCGCATTTTTTACTGCGTATTTTCAATTTTTATTCCAAGAAGGAGCAGGAATAAGATATTTTGAATTTGCAAGTTTGGTTTTTTGTTTTTATCTTTTAAATCACGCTTATAGGTTAGCTTTTTTTGACACCTTAACAAAGCTACCCAATGAAAAAAGCCTTACACGCTTTACAAAAGGAAAAAACAACTATATCATTGCCTTGCTTCATTTTAATGAACTAAAAGATACCAAAGAAAGCTATACCAAACTCATTTTAAAACAAATTGCAAAAATTTTAAAACGCTTTAGAGCAAAAATTTTTATCGTAGAAAATGATTTTATTTTAATTTTTAATGATAAAAATCAAGCTTTAAATCATCTTGCTTTTTTAGAATCCACCTTGAAAAACACGGAATTTAATTTAGAAAATGAAAATTTTAAACCGGATTTTAAATTGATTTGGCAAGAAAGTGAAGAAAATTTGGATAAAAATTTACAAAGTCTAAGAGCAAGACTCTTAGACTAAAAAATTATTTTTCGTTCGCTTCAACTTCGATATTTAAATTAATATCATCACTTAAAGTAATAGTTGAAGTACCTGGCGCAAAGTTAAAATCAGAGCGTTTGATTTTACCATTTAAAGAAAAACCTACTTTTTCTTTTCCATCTTTACCCTTAGCTGTACCGCCGATTTCAGTATCTAAAACCACATCTTTAGAAACGCCTGCTATGGTTAAAGTTCCTGTCATTTTACCCTTTTCGTTATCGATTTTTTCATATTTTTTCATTACAAAAGTCATATTAGGGAATTGTTTTGCTTTGAAAAAATCATTTTGTTGTAAGTGATTATCTCTTGTTTGATTGTCTGTATTTACAGATGCTACTTTAATTGTTGCTTCAAGTTTTTTAAATTCAAAACTTGCAGGATCAAAGTCAATTACCGCATCATAATCTTGAAAATTTCCTTTTACATTGCTAATTTGCAAATGTTTAATTTTAAAACCTACATCAGTGTGAGTTTTATCTAAAGTATATTCTTTAGCAAATAAACCTGCACTCAACAAAGAAGCTGCAACAAGAGAGCTTAATAAAATCTTTTTCATTTTTTTCCTTTTTTTGTATTTTTATGTAAAAAGAATTCTAATAAACAAAAAACAATCAACCATTAATGATAATTTTAGTCCATTTTATTTTTAAGAAAAATCACAAATTCATCAAAACTAGGCAAATTTAAGTCTTTTAATTCTCTTTGCTGCTTGCCCCACATACATTCTGGAAAAAAAGCATCCTCTTTAAATCTCGCCATTATATGAAAATGTACCCTTGGAACATAGTTTGCAAAAGAAGCAATATTGATTTTTTCAGGTTTGTAAAATTCTATCATAGCCTTTTCACATCGCAAAATTTTGTCAAAAATTTCTTTTTGAAGTTCGTAGGGACAATCGCTAAATTCTTTATAAACTTGCTTGGTAAAAATTTTAATCCATGGCACTTGAGCTTCCTCTTTTTCGATATAAATCAAGTCATTCTCATAAATCATTAATCTTCCTTTAAAATTGTATTGATTGTTATTTTACAAAATTTATCAAAATTTTAAGTCAAAATGCGTTAATATTGTCTAAAATATACAAAAAAAAATAAAGGAGGAAAAATGCAAATTGGCTTAAATTACAACTATGCTAGCAATTCCTCTTATTATGATAAAACACAAAAAAATAATGCCGAACAAAAAAATACAGAAAATACAAACTCACAAAATAAAGACTCAAAACAAAACAATGAACAAACTCAAATGATAAATGGCGTTGAGCTTACCATACAGCAAGTACAACAAGTGCGTGAGCTTCAAAGTATAGACAGAAATGTAAAAGCTCACGAAGCAGCACATCAAGCCGCTGGAGGTGGTTTAGCTGGAGCTGCAAGCTTTAGTTACACAAGAGGACCTGATAATCAAATGTATGCCACAGCAGGTGAAGTTCCTATAAGAATGCAAAAAGGAAGGACACCTGAAGAAACTATCGCCAATGCGCGTCAAGTCGTTGCAGCAGCCATGGCGCCTGCTGATCCTAGTCCGCAAGATTATAAAGTCGCTGCAAATGCTCTAAAAATGGAATTTGAAGCAAGAGCTGAAGCAACAAAACTTAAAGCGCAAGAAGCACAAGAGAAAAAAGAAGAAAACGAAGAAAAGCAAGAAAATCTTGATATAAATAATCAAGATTCTAAAGATAATTTCGAAGAAACACAAGCAAACAAAGACTTGAAAAATTTCATTGGCAAAATTTATCAACAAAATTCACAAAATAATCCAATCAATTTTAGTTTAGTTTCTTAAAATATTTTTGATGACATTTTAATAAATTTCTATATCTTGAGAATTTAGCTTTCTATAAGCAGCACAAGCTTCTTGGTGTTTTTTATCGCAAGCCATACCTAAATATCTCTTAGCCTTTTTCAAATCTTTTTTCTCAAGCTCATAATAACGTCCGATCAAATAACAAGCCTCTGCAAAACCTAAAGTACAAGATTTAGAATAAAAAGCCAAAGCTGATTTAAGATTTTGCCTTACAAGCTCTCCTCTTTCATACAAAAAGCCTAATTTATAGCAAGCTCTAGCGTCTTTTAAATCGCAAGATCTTTTATAAAAATGCGTAGTCATTTGACCATCTTTTTCATCTTCATAAACCAAACCTATATGATTACAACTTGAAGATTCACCTAAATTACAAGCCTTGTTAAATGCCAAAAGGGATTCATTAACATAACCTAGATCTTGTAAGGTTAAGGCCATATTAGAACAAGCCTTAGCCAAACCGAGTTTGCAGGATTTATCATAAAATTTATACGCTTTATCAAAATCTCTTGCAACTCCTTGAGCATTTTCATTCATATAGGCTAAAGAAAAGCAAGCTCTAGCATTGTCTTTTTCGCAAAGTCTTTCAAAAATTTCATATGCTTTTACAAATTTATTTCCCTCATAAAGCCTTAAAGCATTATCTAAATCATCCACAGCAAAAAGAGTGTGAAAAAATAAAGATAAAATGAAAAATATCCTCATAAATTTTCCTTCAATACACTTCTGACTTCTAAAATTTGCTCTTTGCGTTTTTGTAATTCTACTTTTTTTAAGTCTAAAATTTTATTTTTTTCTTGAATTATATTTGTATTTTGTTCTAAAAAATGATTAGATATTTTTACTAAAATCGGTTTATTGATAAGCAAAGCTTCAAATTCATAAGCATTAAGCTCAGTTAAAACCCTTTCATAAATTTCACTCTTTTTAGGATAAAAAAGCGTAAATTCGGAACTATCTAGCTCATAAAGAACTCGACTTTCATTGATTTTTCTACTGAAAAATGCCAAGCTTAATTTTGTAGCGTTTGCATAATTTGCAAAAGCTTTGAGATTTAACTTTTCAAAAAATAAATCCAACTCTAGCAAACTTTTAAATAAAAGCTCTTTAAAGTCTTTTAAAAAGTACTCATCGCTTGCATTGCAAAAAGCCCTAAGTTCGCTAAAATTTTTATCGCTTTGCAAGATATTATCTTTTTGTATATTTGAAAATTCAGCTTTAAAAAGCAAAATGTCTTTTTCTAAATTGTCTATAAAATCTTTCAATTTTTGTTTTATTTTTTCAAATGATTCGTAAATTTCATTTTTGATTTTTTTAAATTCTTTATTCATTATATCGCTGTTGTAAAACATTGCCAAAAAAGCATCATCGCTCGAAATAAAAGGAGCTTTATAATCGTATTTTACATACAAATCTTTTTTCAAAAATCCCTTGGCTTCTTTATAAAAATGAGCCTCTTTTTCTTTAATGCAATTAAAAATTTCACTCGCAATTCTTTCGCCAATGCTTTTAAGCTTATTTAAAATTTGATGATTTAAAATTTGAACTTCTTTTATAAAATCATCAAAAGAAGAATTTAATTTCTCTTGATAAATTTGAAATTGATTTGCAAGCTTATCAAAAATATCCACAAAAAGCCTATTTTCATCCTCTAAAACTTGACATAAATGAAGCATTTTTCTCTTTGTAAATTTTTGTTTTAAGGCTTTCTCATCTAAGTTATCTAAAAAATCTAACAAAAGATTAAAATTAGATTCTTCATATTTTGTTTCATCTTTTGCTTCCTTGCAAGAAATGGCAATTAATTCTTTAAAATATTTAGAAAAAACTGTTTTGGCATAATTTAACACATTTTCTAATTCTTGAGCGCTAAGCTTATCTTTTTGATTTAACACACAAATGCTATTTTCACCCAAAAGCTCCAAATTTGCCTTTATAGCATCTTCTTCGCTCTTTTTTCCTGCATTATCGATCAAACTTAACCAAATTGCCGCGTGGATATTTTGGAGCTCCTTTAGGGTGGTTAAAGTATCATCTTCATTAGCATTAAGCCCTGGAGTGTCCACTAGGGTGATTTTTTTAAGCAAAGGTATGGGTGCAAAAATATGCAAACTTTTTGTTTCTTTTACATTATTTCTTTGATCTGTGTATTTTGCCAACTCCTCTATATGAGTGATTTCATCACTTCCATCTTGAAATTCAACTCTTAAAAAATACTCATCCGCATAACGCAAAAAAGTGGGTTTAAAAGTAACAGGCACTACTCCAGTAGGCAAGCATTCTTTTTTTAGGATTAAATTCAAAAGGGTTGATTTTCCACTTGAAAATTGTCCTATGATAGCAATATTAATATTTTTATCTAAAGAAAAACTCAATTCTTCAAGCTCTTGAATAAGATTATAGCTTGGGTGCATGAAAGGCTCATTTAGTTTTTTACACAACATTTTAATTTGCCCTTCAAAACTTTTATCAAAATCTATATTATAGGCATCTTCATAAGCCTTTATAAAATGATTTAAAATATTAATTTGCATTCATAAGCTCCACTTCAAGCTGTTGTAATTTTGCAATTTTTTCCAAATTTCCCTCATAAGAAAATAAAATGTCAGCATTTTGATTTTTAAGATTATTGATTAAATGTTCAATACTCGCTAACTTTTCTTTTTGCAATACTTCATAATTTTTCATTCTTTCATTCAAGAAAGCAAAAAAGGCACCATTGATATCCAAATCCTTTAATATAGCACCTATATTAAAACTTTCAAAAGTGCTAAAAATCACTTCTGTTAATTTTGTTTCAAGCTCAAATAAATCGACTTTGGTAGAGATAATTTGCTCGATTTGCAGTCTTAACAATGCAAATTTTTCATCACTAAAAATATTTTCTATCTTTTTAGAAATTTTATCTTTAAAGCCTTCAAATCCATTGTCAAAATCATCTTTTAAGAAATCATATTTTAAAGCCAAACTTGTTTTTAATTCCTCTATTTTTTTAATATTTTCAAATTTAACTTCTCTTAAAATATCATTAATACCATCTTTAACCGTGATATCTATCATATTTAAAATACGATTAATGTTAATTTTTTGGGCTTTATCTTTTAGATATTTAATCTCATCAATCAAACGCTCTTTGAGCTTTTTAGCCAATAATAAAACAAGATTATCCACCCCATTTTCAAAATTTTCAAGATTTAAAATCGAATTTGAAATCTCTTCTTTTGCCTCCTTAAGCGCTTCTTCTTTAGCCTTAAATTCCAATAAAAGTTTATCATTTTCTTCGCTTAAGCCTTGCCCGTCTTCTTTTATAAGCTTGTTTTGCATTTCATATTCATTTAAAATATTTCTAAGCTCTAAAAGCAATTCTTTTTTATAGGCTTGTAAAATAATTTTACTTTTTTCTCCAGAATAAAGCTCATTAAAAAGATATTCCTCAAATTCTTTCATGCCACTTTTCTTAAAGCTTTCTTCAGAAGATAAACCCTTGTAAAAATCACTTGCCATTTTTGCGCTTACACATAAAAAATCTATCTTTTCTATCAAATGCGTGTCAAAATTTTCAAGTCTAGCCTTAAGACTTTCTTTGGTGTAATTTATCACTTCATCTAAATCTTTTTGGCTTAACAAATCCGCCTTGGTAAGGACAATTAAAAATTTGCCAAGCCGAGAATTCAATAAACAATGGATTAAAAATTCAGCATCTTTTTGTGTTAAAGCTTGAGAAGCATTCATAAGATGGATTAAAAAATCGCTTTCTTTAAGATACTCATTAGTTAGAATTTCTCTTTGCACGACTATATCATCAAGTCCTGGAGTATCCACTATAGAGATATTGTTTTTTAAAAATTCCAAATTGCTTTTGATTTCTATCTTCTTAATAAGAGCAGAAATTTGGTTTTTAGCAGAACTAAACTCTTTAAGCTCCTTTAGATTGATTTTTTGTGTTAAAGCCTTATCTTGAACATATTCTTTAATATCGATTTTTAAAGCAAGCTCATCGATGAATTCTTTAAGCTCCTTGCTAAATTTGGAACTTTTTAATATATTATCCCATTCTTGAGTATCCCAAAAATAAATCACGGCCTCTTGAGTATTGCCATAGCTTAATAAAGTCAAATTCGCGGTTTCAGGGATATTAGAAACCCCCAAAAAATCCTCTTTTAAAAGCGCATTAAGCAAGCTTGATTTTCCTGAATTCATAACACCTGTTATAGCTATATTAAATTCTAATTTTTGAAATTTCTCTAAAGTCTTTTGAAGTCTTATTTTGCTATTTTCATCAAAACTCAATTGACTAAGTTCCATATTGATATGATTAAGCTCATTAAAACCACTTTGAAACAAAGCTTTTTTATCGATACTTTGAACTTGAATATTTTGTATATATTCTAAAATTTCAGCATTGTTTGAAATTTTTTGCAAAATTCGCAAGGCTTTTAATAAATCTTGTTTAGGTATAAAACCCTCCCTAAACATATTTAAAACACAAATTTGAGCTTTTTGAATGCTAAAAATATCTACTCTTAAATCAATTTTTTTACAAATATTGCTAAATTCTTTTAAGAGAAAATATCTTTCATAATTATCCTTATTAACACTCAATATAATAGCAAGTTCGGAAACATCAAGAATATTTTTATCTTTAAAGCTTGCATTAAAATCTAAAAGCTGGAGTTCATTTTGCCAGAGTTTTTGGAGTAATTCTTTCATAATTTTCCCCTTTTTAAGGGGAAAATATTATTTATTTCTTTGAGCAACAAGTTGTCTTCTCATATAAGCAATTTTGCTTTGTAAAGGTAAATTTTTAGGACAATTATCTTCGCAAGCTAATAAAGACATACATCCAAAAACACCATCATCATCACCCACTAATTCATAGAAATCTTCAACTGTTCTATGATCGTGCGGATCTTGTAAATATCTAGCTGTTCTTAAAAGCCCTGTTGCTGCGATAAAATTCGGGCGCATAAGCTTAGTTGCACACGAAGCCACACAAATTCCGCACTCAATACAACGATCAAGCTCAAAAGTTTCCTCTGCTACTTCAGGTTCTATGCGTTCTTCAATTTTTGAAATATCGGTTTCTTTTTCATTATGTACCCAACTTTCAACGCGCTTACACATATCCTCAAACCACTCGCCTGTATTGACACTCAAATCCTTAATATGTCTAAATGCAGGCATAGGCATAAGCTCGATAACTCCATCAGAATAATCTTTTGTTAAAGTCTTACAAGCAAGCTTTGGCACACCATTAATCATCATTGCACAAGATCCACAAATCCCTGCACGACAAACAAAGTCAAAACTCAAATCCGCATCCATTTTTTCGCGGATTAAAGTCAAGCACACAAAAACTGTCATAAAAGGAGTTTCTTCAAGCTCGTAAGTTACAAAATGAGGTTTTGAAATTTTGCTTAAAGGATTATATTTAAACGCCTTTATCGTTAATTTTCTACTCATAATCCACTCCTATTCTTTGATTTAGCGCTTTATATTTTGGTTGTAATTCATAAGGCATTAAAGCGTGCTGAATTTCGTGACGATTTTTACCTTCAGCTTCCATTTTTTCGCGGATTGCATCAACTTCAGCTTGACGCTTTTCACTTAAAGGATTTTCTATGATATTACCTTTAGCACCATACCCACGGAATGCAGGTGGCATTTCCATTTTCATAATATCAAGTTCATCGTATTCAACACGAGGCAAGCTTTCGCCCTCTACCCAGTAAGTTAAAGTTCTCTTCATCCAGTTCAAATCATCTCTTTTTGGATAATCCTCTCTATAGTGCGCCCCACGACTTTCAGTTCTTAATAACGCTCCATAAGCTACGCAAAGTGCAACTTTAAGCATTCTTGGAACTCTATAAGCTTCTTCTAGCTCAGGGTTTGCACAATCAAGCTCTTTACAATGTACTTTTACATTTTGAGATTCTTTATAAAGTTTTTCAAGCTCATCAACAGCTTCTTTTAAGCCTTCACCTGTTCTAAAGATTGCTACTTTATCCCACATGATTTCTTTCATTCTATTTTTGATTTCAAAAACAGAATATTTACCTTCTTTATCTACTAAAGATTTTAAATATTGGTATTCTTTTGTTAAAAAGTCTTTTACTATATTTGTATCGATAACTTCACCATTATTTTTACAATAATCTGCAAAATAATCCCCTATAATCATACCTGCAACAACGGTTTCAGCACAGCTATTTCCTCCCAAGCGGTTAAATCCGTGCATATCCCAACACGCTGCCTCGCCACAAGCAAAAAGACCATCTAACCATTGACTCTCGCCTGTAGGTTTTGTTCTAATGCCACCCATAGAATAATGCTGCATAGGTAAAACTGGAGCCCAACCTTTTGGACCTTCATCAGCAGGATCAATACCATTGAAAGTTTTGCAAATATCTTGCACATCACGAAGATTTTTTTCTACATGTGCACGGCCAAGTATGGAAATATCAAGCCACAAATGATCGCCATAAGGACTTTTTACACCCTTACCTTTTCTAATATGCTCCATCATTCTACGACTTACCACATCACGGCTTGCAAGTTCTTTTTTCTCTGGTTCATAATCAGGCATGAAACGATATCCATCCACATCACGTAAAATTCCACCATCTCCACGACACCCTTCAGTAAGTAAAATTCCACTTGGGACAATAGGCGTTGGGTGAAATTGCACAGCTTCCATATTTGAAAGTCTACAAAGTCCTGTTTCAAGAGCTATAGCTGCACCTGTTCCTTCGCAGATAACCGCATTTGTGGTTTGCTTATAAATTCTACCATAACCACCCGTTGCTATCATTGTTCCTCTTGCAATATAAGCAATCAGTTGCCCATTAGTTAAATCTCTTGCAATTACACCTAAGCATTTTTTGCCATCATGGATAACTCTAACCGCTTCCATTCTATCGATAATTTTTACCTGATGTTTGATAGCTTCATTAGCTACGCCATAAAGCATACAGTGGCCTGTAGCATCAGCTATATAACAAGTTCTCCATTTTTTAGTTCCACCAAAGTCACGAGCATTGATGAGTCCATGAGCCTCTTCTCTTTCTTCGATTACAGTTTTTTGTGCGTTAATAACAACTGTTCTTGGTCCTTTAGTTACCCTAGTCCAAGGAACCCCCCAAGAAGCAAGTTCGCGAACGGCTTTTGGAGCAGTTTGTGCAAACATTCTTGCTACTTCTTGATCACAACCCCAGTCGCTTCCTTTTACTGTATCTGCAAAGTGTAAATCTTCGTTATCACCTTCACCTTTAGCACCATTTCCTAAAGAAGCTTGCATACCTCCTTGCACCGCAGCAGAGTGCGAACGCTTTACCGGACAAATACTTAAAAGTGTTACACTTTGACCACTTTTTGCCACCTCTATTGCAGCTCTAAGGCCTGCCAAACCTCCGCCTATTACTAAAGCATCACTATATTGAATATTCATAATTTGCTCCATTATAAGTTTTTACCATTGCAGTTGTTTGACTTTGATAGTTTTCAAATCCAATTTTCGCAAATGCTGCAAGACTTAAAACTCCTAAAACCAAGAAGAAAATGCTGATTATCCATTTTGCCATCTTGAGTTTTTTACGACTTTTGCGAATATCTTTAACATCTTTTGCTTCAAACCAGCCCCATTTTACACAAAGTCTATAAAGCCCTATACTACCATGCAATTCCACACAGATTAAAAGTGCGATATAAAAAAGCCACATAAAATGATTGATCACCCTATCACCTGACATATCAGCAGAAATTTTATCTCCATTTGTGATAACAAAAATCAAGTGCGCAGAGCCTAAGAAAAACATTACAAAACCTGTAAATGCTTGAACAAGCCATAATGAAGTATCACCATGATTCATTTTTTTAGCATGAGTTCTAAGAATTTGGTATTGGCGAAAATTAATAGGAAATTTTCTCATAGCCAATAAAGCATGCACAAAAAACACCACCAAAACACAGGCAGCTAAAAACGAGGTAATATAACTCATCATTGGATCGTTATAAATGAATTTTAATTCCAAAAAATGGACAACGGAATTAAAAAAATCCTTACTCACCAAGATAGTAGATACAAAAACCATATGTACCCACATGAAAAGACCTAGAAAAAGCCCAGAAGCACTTTGGATAAAATCTAACTTTGCAGGCATTTTACTTTTTTTGCCATCAATGCTCTTACCCAAATACCCTTCGATAAGCTCACTCATCTTCACTCCTTTATAGAAAGAAATTTAAAAAATCTCTTCATTATAGTACAATAGCCTTTAATACACATTAAATATTTACTTTTTTAAACTTTATGCAAATATAAAATAACAAGGCTGCTACAAACATAAGCAAACTCAAAATTTGTCCCATGCTCATACCCCAAAAAATAAAGCCTAAACCAAAATCTGGTTCACGATAAAATTCACATACAAAACGCGCCAAAGAATAAACACAAGCATAAACAAGAATAAGTTCACCTTGAAATTTTTGTTTCATTTTTACCAGATAAATAACAATAAAAACCACAACTCCCTCTAAAAAGGCTTCATAAAGTTGTGATGGATGTCTTAAAACTCCCTCCACATAAATACCCCAAGATACATCGGTAATGCGTCCAAAAAGCTCTTGGTTTAAAAAATTTCCTATACGACCAAAAACATAAGCTAAAGGTACACTCAAAGCCACCAAATCAAGAAATTTCCAAGGATTTTCTTTGTATTTTTTACAAAATAAAAAAGTAGCTATCAAAAATCCTATAATCGCACCATGATAACTCATACCACGAATGCCTACAAATTCACCATTTGCATAAGGATTGAAAATTTGCCAAGGATGAGTAATATAATACATAGTGTGTGCATCATAAATTAAAATATATCCAAGTCTTGCTCCTAAAATCACGCCAATTTCCACCCAAATAAAATAACTATCTAAGCGTTTTTCATCGATATCTAGCTTAAATTTTCTTACAAAAAATTTCGCTAAAAGTAAGGCTAAAAGTAAGGCTAAAACATACATAATTCCATACCAATGTACTTTAAACCCTAAAACACTAAAAGCCACAACATCAAAATTTGAATAAATATTTTGCCAAAATTCCATACTTTTTCCATTATTTATTTTGTAAAAATATAGCAAAAAAACTTTAACTTGCTATAATTAAACATAATTTCTTATCTTAAAGGTTAAAAAATGAAAAAATATTTCTTATTTATTATTGCTTTATTTTTAGCTGCTTGCAGTGGTGCTAGCAATAATTTTGTGCATGTTTCAATGCCTAATTTCAAACCTCAAACTCCTACAAAAGTAGAGCCTATAGATTCTGGGGTTTCAATCATGCTAGAACCTATAAATATAGAACAAAATAATAATTATTCAGATTATTTTGAAAACTCTGTACTTAAAATTCGCATTGACAAGGAAGTGGCTCTTTTAAAAGAAAATTTAGAAGAACAATTTAAAACCATAGCACAGCTTAAGGGCTATAAAATAGTAACTTCAAATCCTGATTACACTCTTAAAAGTTTGATAAATGTTCTTATAGAAGAAAAAAATATACAAAAATCAAATAATTTTATGAGTGGAGAGTCTGTTAAATCTAATTTAGGAATTAAATTTCAAGGAAAAATTGATTTTATTGATCAGCACAACCCTCAAAATTCGACCAATCTAACAAGCCATACCAAACTTGACTCCTTGGTGGATTTAAATTACCCTATTAAAACCAAAGATGGAATAAATATGTTTAAAACTACTATTTCAACAGTACCCACACAACTCAATAAAGGTCTAGAAAAACCAGCTTTTGAAATAGATAAAAGTTTTTTACATTTTTATAAAAATACTTTAAATACACTCTATAATAATCTTCCAAAAGCCACAGATATAGGAAAAACTGTACCAAATAGCAATACTGATTCTAGCGGCTTTAATCATTTTGATACCAACACAATATTTGAAGAAAATTTACCTCAAGAACAAAATTTGGATAATAGCTCGCAAGATATTTCTTTTCAAGAGCAAACATCTTCAAATTCAAATATACAATATGAAAATAACACAAACAAAAATCAAGATGGGGTTATCATTTTTGAATGATTAGCCTAAATAGTAAATAATACTTTGATTTCTCTTATTATATTTGATATTTTCTAAGAGAAATCAAAAAAATCAAAACTCTAACTTCAGAGCTTCTTGCATGGCATTTTTAATCTTTTCTCTTTTATCTTTGACATCAAAAAAAAGCTCAAAGGCAAAAACAGCTTGCCATAAAAGCATATCAAACCCATCTTTTACTTTTAAGTTATGCTCTTTGCATAATTTTAAAAAAGAGGTTTCTTTGCCATAAATGACATCAAAGGCAAATTTTGCTCTGTTTAAAATTTTATCTAAAAGTATTTTATCGCAAGGTAGATCATCATCTTTTAAGCCTGCCGAAGTTGAATTAACCACCAAATCAAAATCAAAATCATCCAAGGCATTATAAAGACTGGTTTTATATAAAGTAAAATCCTTAAATCTTTTTTCGCTACGATTTGCCACACAAACCTCTACTCCTTTTTGCTTTAAAGCAAATGCTAGAGCAAGCGCAGTCCCTCCAGCTCCTAAAATCAAAGCTTTATTAATACTTTCAAATTCTTTAATAGCTTCTAAAAAACCTAAGGCATCAGTATTGTAAGCATAAATTTTTCCATCTTTTAAACATAAGGTATTTGCAGAGCCAATATTACTAGCAAGCTCATCTTTAACATCAGCCATTTCCAAAGCTGCTTCTTTAAATGGCAAAGTGATATTTGCTCCTTGAAGTTTTAATTTAAAAAAATCCTGTCTTAATTGATGATAATCTTGTAGATGATAGCGTGTATAAATACCATCAAGCTTGAGAACTTGAATGGCATTGTTATGAATTCTAGGCGACTTAGAATGCGAAATGGGATCGCCGATCACAGCTAAAAATTTCATTTTAAAGTGAAAGAAAATGCGTCTTTAGCTACTTCTTTTCTAATTTTAGCTAATTCTGCTGCAACATTTGCTTTCTCAAAAGGTCCTATTAAAACCTTAGTGATTTCTTTTCCACCTACTGTAGTTTTATAAAGCTTATATTCATAGCCTTTTTGTTTTACAGCTGCTAGCTCTCTTGATTTTTGATCTAAATTGCTCACTGAAAATATCTGAACATAAATCCCAGAAGCTAGACCATTTGGATGAACAGGTTTAGCATCTATATTTTTAAACAAATCATTAGCATTGGCTTTTGACTCTTGTTTAGGTGTTTGTTTTGCAGGTTCTTTTTTTACGACAGTCTGTTTTGCTTCTTCTTTTGGCTTACTTTCTTGTTTTACTTCCTGCTTAGGAGGTGTAGTATTTAAAGGTGCCACTTTTTCAGAATTTGTCGCATTTGGCTCAGCAGGCACTTCTTGATCAGGCATAGTTAAATTGATATTATCATTTGCATTAGGAGCTGGTGCTAAAGAATTATCATTTTGCTCCCCTTGAATCTGTCTTCTTAAAGCTTCAAATTGATCTTCAGCTGAAGTATTTTCAGTAATTGGCATACTCTCAAAAGAATCAGTATTATTATCTTGCGTTATATTTAAGGGTTCACTTGGTAAAATACTTTGATTTTCAGTATTTTCTTCACCACTATTAATGAGTTTCATAACTATCATAATCACTAGAAATAAAATTATCAAAGCAATGACGCGTAAGAGAATTTTTTTCATTTTTTCACTTTTATTACTTTTTTCCAAAATAATATCATCAAATTCATTTTTATTATTTTCCATAATATTCCTTTCTTACATATGTTTAGACCAAGAACTGCCTCGTTCTTTTTGATAAACTTCATAGGGTAGTATTAATATATTAAACTCTCTAGGAATATCCATACTTGGAAACACCTTCCATTCAACTGGCATTTTACTTGCAAACATCATTGAAAGTTTAGACGCTAAAGAATAACCTTCGTTTAACGCAGTGTGACCTTTGTGAATATAAAGATGTAAATGACCTGGAGTCTTTGTTTTGTAAGCTGTAAAATTTATAAAACCTTCTTCACGCAAAATAAGCTGTGCACGATGATAAAATCTTTCAGCATTAAAACCATTATAATCAAAAACAATATTTTCTACTTTATTGTCTTTGGTGATCAAATCATGAGCAACAACGATTTTCTTCGCTGCATGTTCTCTCATGATATTTAAATTTAAAGGAGCATCAATCCTTTCAAATTTATCAAAAAATAAACGACCTCGATGTGTTATTTTTTTCATAATCTTATCGCGTCGTATATAATAATGGTCGCTAATTATTTTAATCAGCGACAGATCCATAGGTGAAATCAAAACATTGCCTTTTCATAGATTATAAAATTACTTGCAAGGGTTTTGAGTTTTTCCTTAATTTCTTTTTGCAAATGAGTATTTTGAATATCATCTAAAATATCAGCTATATAGTTAGCAACTATTTGAATTTCATTTTCTTTAAAACCTCTAGCCGTAAGGGCAGGCGTTCCTAATCTTAATCCACTTGTTACAAATGGGCTTCTAGTTTCGCCAGGCACGGTATTTTTATTTGCTGTAATTCCTGCATTACCCAAAGCCAAATCCGCATCTTTTCCGCTAAATTCACGCTCTAAAAAGCTCATCAATACAAGATGATTATCTGTTCCATCACTTACAAGCTTATACTTTCTATCCATTAAAACTTTAGCTAAAGCTTGCGCATTGCTTCTTACTTGCTTAGCATAAATTTTCCATTCTTCACTAAGATTAAATTTAAATCCCACGGCTTTAGCTGCAATAACATGCATCAATGGTCCACCTTGGATACCTGGAAAAATAGCTGAATTAATTTTTTTAGCAAGCTCTTCATCATTAGTCATGATGATACCGCCTCTTGGACCACGTAAGGTTTTGTGGGTTGTAGAGCTTACTACATGAGCATGAGGAAATGGACTTGGATGCTCACCTGCTACAACAAGTCCAGCAATGTGTGCAATGTCTGCAAAAAGATAAGCTCCAACTTCATCCGCAATCTCTCTAAATTTTGAAAAGTCAATAATACGAGCATAAGCACTCGCACCGCACACGATAAGCTTTGGTTTTACAATATGAGCAATTTCCCTAACTTTTTCATAGTTTATCCTTCCATCAAGCTCTACACCATAAAAAAAGCTCTCATACATTTTTCCCGATGAGCTTACTTTTGCACCATGTGTTAAATGTCCACCATGACTTAAATCCATTCCTAAAATTTTATCACCTGGATTTAAAAGTGCAGCATAAACGCCTTGATTAGCTTGAGAACCTGAATTAGGTTGCACATTTGCAAAACTACAATTAAAAAGTTTTTTACATCTTTCTATAGCTAAATTTTCGATTTCATCTACAAATTCACAGCCTCCATAATATCTCTTACCTGGATAACCTTCTGCATATTTGTTAGTTAAAACACTTCCCATTACTTCCATTACTTCAGGCAAAGTGAAATTCTCACTTGCTATCATTTCAAGACCTTCGCACTGGCGCACTAACTCTTGGTTAGTTAAATCAAAAATTTCCTTATCAAACTGCTCTAAACTCATTCTTTATCCTCCTTTAATTCTGATTTCAATGGCCTCATAGCTGGAAACAATATCACATCTCGAATAGATTTTTTATTTGTTAAAAGCATCACCAATCTATCTATTCCTATACCTTGTCCTGCTGTTGGTGGCATACCATATCCTAGAGCATTTACAAAATCTTCATCCATTTCACACGCTTCTTCATCACCTGCATTTTTAGCCTCAATTTGTTTTAAAAATCTTTCATATTGATCTAAAGGATCATTTAATTCGTTAAAACCATTGGCTAATTCTCTACCACACACAAAAAGCTCAAAGCGCTCTGCTATCTCAGAATTTTTGTCACTACGACGAGAAAGTGGGCTAATAGATATTGGAAAATCTGTGATAAAAGTAGGATCAATAAGTTTACTTTCTACATAATTATCGAAAAGCTCGGCTTGCAAATGCCCTAAGTCAAGCTTATCATTTGCTTCAAAGCCATCTTTTTTTAATTTCTCTAAAATCTTATCTTTATTTTCAATAATTTCATCGCTTAAAGCACCATACTTTTTAAGCGCATCTTTATAAGTAATTCTCTCAAAAGGTTTGGAAAAATCGATTTTTTGTCCATCAAATTCTATGATTTTTCCTAATTGCAATTTTTCTAAAAGCAAGGCAAAAAGTTCTTCAGTAAGATCCATTAAATCTTTATAATTATGATAAGCCCAATAAAACTCAATTGTAGTAAATTCAGGGTTATGAGTAAGATCCATTCCTTCATTTCTAAAACAACGATTGATTTCAAAAACTGCCTCAAAACCACCCACTACAAGTCTTTTTAAATAAAGCTCAGGTGCAATTCTTAAAAATCTCTCAACCCCTAAAGAATTATGAAAAGTTACAAAAGGTTTAGCATTTGCACCACCTGCAATGGGGTGCATCATAGGAGTTTCAACCTCTAAAAAGCCTTTTTCTTCAAAAAAATGACGAATCAAACTTACAACTTTAGAACGAGTCAGAAAATCTTTTCTAACCTCTGCATTCATAATCATATCTACATAACGCTTACGATATCTTTGTTCTATATCTGTAAGTCCATGGTATTTTTCAGGCAAAGGTACTATTGATTTAGTTGCTAAAGTGATCTCACTTGCGTGCAAGCTAAACTCTCCCGTTTTAGTAACAAAAGGGAAGCCTTTTGCAAGGATGATATCACCCACTTCAAGATTTTTTTTGAATAAATTAAATTTTTCCTCACCTAAAGAATCTTTACTAAAATAAATTTGCAAATTCTCATTCTCATCTTCTATATTAGCAAATATAGATTTACCAGCAATTCTAAGAAGCTTTAAGCGTCCAGAAATGACAGAAGAGATACTTTCATCGCGTTTATTTTCAGTATCAAAAATATAGCTAAATTTCTTTTTAAAATCTGCTAGAGAAAGTTCTTTAACTAAAAAATGTGGATAAGGATTTACTCCTGCGTTTTTAAGCTCATTAGCCTTTTGAATTCTTTGTTGTTCTAAAATATTGTCAAACATTAAATTTTTACCTTAGCTTTTTGATTACAATTATTACACACACCATAAAGTTGCATTAAATGTCCCGTAAGTTTAAATCCATGCTCTTTAGCAATCAAGGCTTGCTGTCTTTCAATGATAGGATTTTCAAATTCTATAATTTTTCCACAATTTTTACAAATCATATGATCATGGTGTGGTTTATTGGCAAGCTCGTATTTTTTTCCAGCCGAACCAAATGATATAGAAGTAACCATTTCTGCTTCTTCAAGCAAATTTAAAGTCCTATAAACCGTAGCAATACCTACATTCAAATCCGGTTCTACTTGTTTAATCTCCATATATAAACTTTCAGGAGTATAATGTGTATCACTATGATATAAGGTTTTGAGTAAGATTTCTCTTTGTTTGGTATATTTAAGACCACCTTGTCGTAAAATTTTCTTAAATCTTTCTAGTAATACATCGTATTCTACATTCTCAATCAACATATTTTATTCTCCTTGAGTAGTACTTAAATCATCTCTAATATCTTGCAAATTTTGATCAATTTGACCCAAACTACTTGTTGTTAGAGACTGATTCATTATAAATGATCCTATATTTTTAAGAGGAGTTAAAGTAAAACTATTTTGGGCAAATTGATTTAATTTATCATTTAAAAAATCAATACGCGCCACACAAAAAACTAAAATTGCAAAAATTAAAAATACTTTTGCACCTCCAAAAATAAACCCTCCCAAACGATCTAAAAATCCCAAACCGCTTAATTTAACCAATTTAGAAATAAAATTGCCAAGCACGAGACAAATTATCCAAAAAATAATTAAAATTGCTAAAAATCCTGCAAAATTAGCCAAACTTTGATTTTCTATCTTATAGAAAGTATTTTGAATAAATTCTGCAGCTTGCGAAGCGTATTTTGAAGCAATAAAAACACCACCGATAATCCCGAGCAAACCAAATACTTCTTTAATCAAACCACTTACAATACCCTTAAGACCTAAAAGTAGAGTAAAACCTAAAATAAAAGCATCAAACCAGTAAAATTCCATATTTTAATTCACCTTACCAAAGCATTTAAAAATCACTTAAAATTATAAATTATACAAACAAGAACCAAACACTAGATTAATCACTCAATGATTTTAGGAACAATGAAAAAATGATCATTGCTTTTTGGGGCATGATTTAAAACCGTTTCTACTACATTGCTACTATTAACACTATCACTTCTAAAAGGTGCTCCACCTTTAATGGTGCTGATTGTAACTTCTGAAGAACTTAAATCTAATTCATTTAACTTCTCAACAAAATTCACAATCTCACTAAGTTCGCAAATCACTTCACTTCTTTTTTCTTCTTCAATTTGTAAAGCACTTAGTTTTTCAAGCTTGCTAAGCAATTTTTCATCTATTTGCATCTTAAACCTTACTAAAATAAAGTCAATTTTTAAAATTATATCATAAAAAGCTTTAAATTGTTTAGGATATTTTGTAATTTATATGATACAATACTGCAGTTTTTTAAAATTAAAAATTACAAGGATAAATTTTGGGATTAAAAGATAATTTAAAAGCCGTAAAAGCAGAAATCAATACCGAAGAACAATTCATTGAAAATTTTATCAAAGGTGAGAGATTTATAAAAAAATATAAATTATATATATTTGCACTTATAGCAATTTTGATTATTTGGTTTGCTATAAGCTTTATCAGTGGTAAAATCGAACAATACAATATCGAAGAAAGCAATAAAATTTACACAAGTTTATTAAACAACCCAAACGATCAAGCACTTCTTGAACAACTTAAAAATAAAAATGCTAATCTTTATGCAATTTTTCTAATGAAAGAATTAGCAAAAGATATCAACAATACCGAGATTAAAAGTCAGTTGCAAAGCTTAAGTAGCAATTCTGATGCAAATCATTTGCTTAAAAATATTATTTCTCTTCCTCTAGGAGAAAAATCGATATTTTTAAAAAATTACGATAAAATTTTACAAGCTTATAGACTTTTAGGAGAGGGAAAAATCGAACAAGCTAATATTTTACTTTCTCAAATTAAAGATGACTCAGCCCTAAGCCAGATTGCTAAAAATCTAAAACACTATCAAGGCATTTCCCGATGAGACAGTTTTTTTTAATCTCATTTTGTCTTATTTTTCTTTGCGCTTGTGGAACTAAAAGACAATACTTTGAACCTTCACAAACCGATGGAAAGCTAAGTTCTAACGATAGCTTAAAATCTAGTATTGTGGATTGGAATACAATTTCGGCAAAACTCAAAAACAATCAAGTAATTTTAAAAAATGATGCAACAATTGAAGATTTTAAACTAGATAAGGGCTATATACTTTTAGCATATCAAGAGGGTGAATTTATCGAAGCAGATGATAATGGAAATTTAAAAATTTACAATAGTTCTCATGATGAAGTTTATTCTTACAAATTTGATGCTGCAGTTCTTGGAGTAGCTTTACATGGAGATGATTTAGCACTTGTTTTAGCAAACAATAGCATTGTTTTAGCCAATCGCTCCCTAGGTATAAAATTCAGCCAAAACCTAACACCTGCACCCGCACAAGATAGTCGCGTTGCAAATCCTATCTTTTTAGACAATATCATTATTTATCCAACTTTAGATGGGAAAATTACAATCGTATCAAAAAATACTTTTGAAGTTGTCAAAGATGTTGTGATTTCAGCAGAAAGTTTTTTTAACAATGTCATTCACCTTGATATAAATGATGATAAAATGATAGCTGCAACAGCTAAAAAAGTTATAGTAGTAAGCCCTGCTAGAACTCTTTACTTGGATGCTGATATTAAAGATATTGCACTAGATAGCAATGCGCTATTTATATTAGAAAAAAATGGCAACATCATAAAAACAGACTATAATCTAAGAAAAATCACAGAGAAAAAATTTGATTTTGCTATCTTTACAAAAGTTAGCATACACAATGACCATCTTTACGCTTTTGAGAAAACAGGCTATTTAATCAAATGTGATCTCAATCTTGAAAATATTCAAATCTTTGAACTTCCAAACGCAGTTGAAAAAATATCTTTTATGGGCAATGGAAAGTTTTATTATGGAGATAAAATTTTAGATTTATTATGAATATTTTAAATGAAGCAATGAAGGTTTTAAAGCTGAATTTAAAACCTTTTGATTTAACAAATTTAACAAAAAAGAAAACTTATCTTTGTGCTTTGAATGATGAAAATTTACTTTTAATATACACAGGAAAAGCAAGATTTATCAACAAAGATGCTATATTTATAAACAACTTAGCCAATGATTTTGATCTAAAATACAAATATTTTTTTACTAAAAGCCCTCTGTGCTCAAAGGCAAAACATTACCTTGAAGAAAAAGGATTTCATATTCATGCTATTTTGTGATATTGGCAATTCCAATGCTAGTTTTTTAGATGATAATAAATTTTTTACCCTTAATATAGAACAATTTTTAGAATTTAAAAGTGAACAAAAAATTTTTTATATCAATGTTAATGAGCACATTAAAGAACATTTAAAAGCACGCAAAAACTTTATAAATCTTGAGCCTTATTTTGTATTTGATACCATTTATCAAGGCTTGGGTGTAGATCGAATCGCAGCTTGTTACACTATAGAAGATGGAGTTGTGGTAGATGCTGGCAGTGCAATTACGGTAGATATAGTATCAAATTCCATACATTTAGGAGGTTTCATCTTACCGGGTATTGCTAATTATAGAAAAATTTATGCTCATATTTCTCCTAGATTAAAACATGAGTTTAATACCCAAATCAGTCTTGATGCCTTCCCGCAAAAAACAAGCGATGCTCTAAGTTATGGAGTGTTTAAAAGTATTTATTTGCTTATAAAAGATGCTGCGCAAAATAAAAAACTTTATTTTACAGGTGGAGATGGGCAGTTTTTAGCAAATTATTTTGATTATGCTATTTACGATAAACTTCTCATCTTTAGAGGAATGAAGAAGATTATACAAGAAAATCCGAATCTACTTTTTTAATTTGTAATGTTACAAAAATTCTCATTCTGTATATTCTTCAATCAAATTTAACTTTTTATAAAATAAATTGGATTACACTTTTATTTAGAAAAATTAACTTTACTAGAAGCAAAAAAAGGAAAAAAAATGACTCAACAAGAATTCGATGTAATTGTCATCGGAGCAGGAATTTCTGGAGCAGCTCTATTTTACGAGCTTGCAAGATATACTGATATTAAAAATATTGCTTTAATAGAAAAATATCATGCTCCTGCAACATTAAATTCTAAAGGAACAAGCAATTCTCAAACTATTCATTGTGGAGATATCGAAACAAACTATACTCTAGAAAAAGCTAAAAAAGTTAAAAGAACTGCTGATATGATAGTAAAATACGGGCTTTTGCAAAATGCTCAAAATCAATTTATGTTTTCTCATCAAAAAATGGCCTTGGCTGTTGGTGATTCAGAATGCGAATACATGAAAAAACGCCATGAAGAATTTGGCGAACTTTATCCTTATATGAAATTTTTTAATAAAGATAAAATTAAACAAATTGAGCCTAAAGTAGCTCTTGGAGAAAATGGCAGAGATGATAGACCTGAAAATATCTGTGCTATGGGAGTCGAAGCTGGAGAAGTTTTTACTACAGTAGATTTTGGAAAAATGAGTGCAAGTTTGGTTGAACAAGGACAAAAACAAGGCAAAAATACCTTTGTAGCTTTCAATCAAGAAATTGTTCATATAGAGAAAAAAGATGATATTTTTATCTTGAAAACAAACACTTATCAAGAATACTGTTCTAAGGCTGTAGTTGTAAATGCTGGTGCACATTCTTTGTATCTAGCACATAAAATGAATTTGGGTATGGATAAATCTTGTTGGCCTGTAGCGGGAAGCTTTTATTTAACCAAACAAAAACTACTCAATGGTAAAGTCTATATGGTGCAAAATCCAAAACTACCTTTTGCAGCTCTTCATGGAGATCCTGACTTGCTTGCAGATATGAATACTCGTTTTGGCCCTACTGCCCTAGTTATTCCAAAACTTGAACGCTACCATGGTTTAAAATCTGTCCCTGAATTCTTTGAAGCCTTAAAACTTGACAAAACCGTCTTAAAGGTTACTTTTAGTATGTTTAAAGATCCAACGATTAGAAATTATATACTTTATAACTATCTTTTTGAATTACCTTTTATTGATAAAGGTTTATTTGTAAAAGATGCCAAAAAAATAGTCCCTAGCTTAAAAACAAGTGATATTTATTATGCAAAAGGCTTTGGGGGAGTGCGTCCTCAAGTCATTGATAAAACTAGAGGAGAATTAATGCTAGGTGAAGCAAGCATTACCGAAACTCCCGGAATTATTTTTAATATGACTCCAAGTCCTGGAGCAACAAGCTGTTTAGGCAATGCTGAAAGAGATGCTAAGCTTATGTGCGAGTATTTAGGAGCTAAATTTGATGAGGATAAATTTGCTTCAGAATTATTGTAGTCTTTTTGTTTCCAAAGTTTGATTATAATTAAACAAAAAAAGGAGAACAGCGTGCTAAAAAAAACTAAAATTGTAGCTACAGTTGGGCCAGCAAGCGAAAAGGAAGATGTTTTACGCCAGATGATAATCAATGGCGTAAATGTTTTTCGTTTAAATTTCTCTCATGGAACACATGAATACCACAAAAACAATCTTGAAACCATACGCAAAGTTTCAAGAGAACTTAACACTCGCGTAGGAATTTTACAAGATATAAGCGGGCCAAAAATTCGCACAGGAGAGCTGAAAACTCCTTTTGAGCTTAAAAAAGGTGATAGACTTGATTTTTATTATGAAAAAATCATAGGCGAACAAATTGCTCCAAATCATTATAAACTTAGCATCAATCAAAGCGAAATTTTAAATATGCTAAAATTAGACGAATATGTCTATTTATATGATGGTTCAATCAGGGCAAAAGTGACTGCTAAAGATAGTGAAAAAATTGAAACTCTCATAGAAAATGATGGTTTTTTAAATTCAAACAAGGGTATTAATTTTCCAAATACTAAAATCAATATTGATGTTATCACACAAAAAGATAAAAAAGACTTACTTTGGGGTATAGAAAATGAAGTAGATTTCCTAGCTATTTCTTTTGTTCAAAATGCTCATGATATTGATGAAGTTCGTGAAATTTTAGCTCAAAATAATGCTAAAATTTCTATATTTGCAAAAATAGAAAAATTTGACGCAGTTGAAAATATAGATGAAATTATAGCATCTAGTGATGGTATAATGGTCGCGCGTGGAGATCTTGGTATAGAAGTTCCTTACTATAAAGTACCTAATATACAAAAAGCAATTATTCACAAAGCCAATAATGCTTCAAAACCTGTTATAACAGCTACACAAATGCTTTTTTCTCTTGCAAAAAGCAAAACTGCTACAAGAGCCGAAATTTCAGATGTTGCTAATGCTGTTTTAGATGGGACAGATGCTGTAATGCTTAGCGAAGAAAGTGCAGTAGGTATAGATCCAGCCAATGCAGTTGATGTCATGTGTCAAACCATCATAGAAACTGAAAAGCGCTATCCTTATAACAAATTTAATGAATTTGAAAATCTTGACAATACAGATAAAATCATGCGCTCTTCAGCCCATCTTGCAACAGATCTTAATGCTGATGCTATTTTTTCCTTGACTAGTAGTGGAAAATCCGCTATTAAAATTTCAAGATATCGTCCAGATATGGAGATTATAGCAGTGGCTCATTCTGAAAAAACATTGAATTCTTTAAGTATAGTTTGGGGTGTCAATCCTGCCATTTTGGTTAACAAAAGCGAGGATTTAACGGATTTACTTAGAGATTCTGTAAAATCTAGCGTTGAAAAAGGTTTTATGAATAAAGAGAAGTGTTATTTGCTCACTGCAGGCTTTCCAACTGGAGTAGAAGGCACAAGCAATCTTATACGCATACTTGCAAAAGAGCAAATTGCTTACTATCTTAAATAGACTTAAATTTTTAAGTCTATTTAAATCCACTTCTAAAATTTAATTAAAAATAGTCGATATACAATTAGCCTCATTATAAAAAGGAGCAGAAATGCAAATCAATACTTTTTCAAATGTCGCTAGTATGGCACAAGCTCAAGTTAGCAATAAGAAGGCAGATGGTAACGCTACAGAGAATACAAAAGACACAAATGTTCAAAGTGCCAATTCAAATCAAGATATCCTAGACAAACTCAATGCACTTGGCGGTAAGGGTATTAGTCAAATTTATCTTGTGCAATTTCAGCAACAAACCATGAGTACTGTTTTAAACACAAGCAATGCTCAAGCTGGAATTAATGATCTTTTGGGAGGCAATGATTTAAATTCTGTAAAGTCTATGCTTTCAGATATTGACTTTGCGTCTTTAGGTTATAATGGAAAAAATCCACTTACAATGAATACTGATGAACTCAATCAGCTCATCAGTGAAGAGGGATTTTTTGGTATTGACAATACAGCAAATCGCATTGCTGATTTTGTCATCAAAGGTGCTGGAAACGATGTTGAAAAGCTTAAAAAGGGACTAGAAGGTATAAAACAAGGGTTTGAGCAAGCAGAAAAAATTTGGGGCGGAGAGCTTCCTCAAATCAGCCAAGATACAATCGAAGCTACAATAAAAAAAGTTAGCGATCGTATCGATGAACTTGGTGGAAAAACTTTAGACCTTAAAGCATGACAAAGGTGTTTGGACTATACCAAGCACCTTATTGATTTTTAATATCAAAAGTAAAAAATTCACTCTTAAAATCATTAGGCAAAGTTCTATACTGCGTCATTGCCGCTTCGTAATTACCTACTTCTTGATAAAGCAAACCTAAAGCTACCTTACTTTCTTTATTATTCTTATCTGTGAGTTTTGAAAGTTGCAAAAGAGCAATGGCTGAGTTTGGATTATTCGCACCCACAGCAGCTACAGAAGCTAAAAACAAAGTCCTAGAATCCTTTGCTCCATATTCATCGATTAGAGTATTATACAAAGCATAAGATTCCTCATACTGCTGCGCAAAAATATCCAAATAAGCTAAAGTTTGTATCATACCCTCATCTTTAACCTTAGAGGTATTAATCAAGGTTTTAAATTTTTGTCTTTCTAAATTTAACAATCCTGCAATATGCATTAAATTAACATACAATTCCCTAGCAATATTTGAACCTCCAAAAACACTGCGGTAATCAACTTGCAAATTCTTAAAATGAATTTGGGCATTTTGAGCATATTCTTTAATATTCAAATTCGAATTTAAAGAATTAAAATACAAAATATTTGCCACAATATCTTGCGGAAGTTCTGATCTTAATTTGGCAATTCTTACATCTACTTGATTGTTAAGATTATTATTTTTTGCAATAATAGTTTCAAAAATAAGATTTAAGGGTGTTTTTTGTCCATTCTCATCCAAATAAGGCAACATAGAAATATAATCACCATTAGCTAAAAATAGCATATTTTTTTGCATATTGGCTTTAAAATTTGAATCTGCTGCAATATTATCAAGAATTTCATGATAAAGTTTGGTTGTATCATTATCACTTAATTTTCCGCAAAACATCGCAAAAGCACCGGCTAAATAATTTTTAGGATTTAAATGATAAGAGCTAGAAAAATGCTTATAAGCAAGTTCATAATTTTGCATTTGTGCATAAGTTAAAGCAAGATTGTATTGTAAAATACTATGTTCAGGATAATCTTCCAATAAAGCTTGGAATTCTTTATTTGCAAGTCTTAATTTTTGATTTAATGCATCATTGATAATGTTAGAAATTTTTACATTAGTTGAAGATAAGGCTTGACTCCTAGCCAAATAGCTTTGACCATCTGAACTATCATCTACAAAATTTGTAATATTGGCTTTTTTTATATAAAGTGATGCTTGTTTTGAGTCAAAAACTTGATAAGGCGCAAAATAAAAAAGTAAATCAAACTGATCTTTTTGTTTTTTTAGGATGTCATTGGAAAAATTTCTCTGCGCTATGGCTATATTGAAGAGTTCTTTATTTAAACGAACTTTGATCTTATATCTATCTAAAATTTTATACTTATCTTCATCATTTCTATATGTATCCTGCAAACGCAATAACATATCTTGAAAATCTCCTGTTTTAATATCAACTAAAGTTAAAGCTGAAAGACTTTGATTGAAATCTCTTTCGATCTTCATTGCAGTATTTAAGGCTATTTTAGCCTTATCGTATTCTCCCATTCTTGCATATAAAAGTCCCAAAGAAAGGCTAGGTTCAAAACTTCCTTGAGTATTTAATTGTTGAACAGATTTTGCATCAAAATCCATCTTTGCATAAATTTTAGCGGATAAATATTTAGCTACATCTGTGTAAGGTTCCGAATTTACGCGTTGAAGCATTTGCAAAGCTTCGGGATAATAACCCTTATAATAATTAATTAAAGCCAAATAATAATCATACAATTTAGATTTTCCTTCTTTAGGAAGATAAACTTGCGCTAAATCTATATAATATTTAAATTTTTCCTTATCATTAAGCTTTAAAGCGCAAACAGCAGCATTAATAGCTGCCACACTTTGATTTTCTCCATTAGCTATTGCCTTTTTAAAACTATCAAAGGCTTCATCAAATTTACCCTCATTCATTTGAGAAACCCCTAGGTTATAATTAGACAAAGATTCATTATAAACGGCAATTTGCTCATAAACCTTCAAAGCTTGCTCCACTTCACCCTTTAAATAAAGCGCATTTGCCTTTTGTATCATCCCATCAACTCTTGTCATATCATTATAATTATAGGATTCATCAGGCATAACCACAGGCTGTTCAATAGGCTTTGATGCGATAATATCGGGCTTAACCTTCCCTTCATTAAAAGTTAAATAAAATAAAGTAAATACCAAAATACAAATGATTCCCAAAGACAAGCCCACAAGAGACATAAATTTACGATCTTTATACCACGGAGTAGGCTCATCTTCTTTCACCTCTTCAAAAGTCGATGATTCCTCCGGTGCGCTTTCTCTTGTAAATTTAAAACCGCCATCACTATTTTCCCTAGGCAATTCCTCTGGTAAAGATGCAAATTCTTCATCCTCAGGAGCCTGACCTTCCTGCCCTTTAAATTCACCCAAACTTTCATCAAGTCTTGGTTCATTTAAAGTATCTTCGGGTTTTTCAAGAACTATATCTTCTTTATCTGCCATTTATACTCTTTAAAAATATTTTTTCAATACATCAGGAATTTGAATTCTACCCTCTTTATCTTGATAATTTTCCATAATAGCAACCAAAGTTCTACCTACTGCTAAAGAAGAGCCATTTAAAGTATGAACTAATTCATTTTTCCCTTTTTCATTTTTATAGCGAATTTTTGCACGCCTTGCTTGAAAATCACGACAATTAGAAACAGAACTGATTTCGCGATATTTATTTTGCGATGGTATCCATACCTCAAGATCTATAGTCTTTGCCGCGCTAAAACCTAGATCTCCGGTACAAAGCATCAAATGTCTATGAGCTAAACCTAAAGAGCTGAGTAAATCACTTGCACATTCTACCATTTCATTAAAAATACTGTCACTTTGTTCAGGTTTGGTAATGCTCACAAGCTCTACTTTTTCAAATTGATGCTGACGGATAATGCCTCTTGTGTCACGCCCTGCACTTCCTGCTTCTTTTCTAAAACAAGCACTATAGCAAGTCATTTTAATAGGCAAACTTTCACTCGTTAAAATTTCTCCACTATAAAGATTTGTCACAGGAATTTCAGAAGTTGAGATTAAATACAAATCCTCATCCTCTATCTTATACATATCATCTTTAAATTTAGGAAGCTGTCCTGTGCCAAACATCGTAGGACTATTTACCAAAAAAGGCACATTTACAAATTCAAACCCACGACTTCGGTTAAAATCTATCATATAATTTACCAAAGCACGGCTTAGCAAAGCTCCTTCATTTTTAAGCACACAAAAACGGCTTTGTGAAATTTTTACCCCTCGCACAAAATCAAGCCAGTTTAAACTCTCTCCTAAATCATGGTGTTCTTTTGGAGTAAAATCAAATTGAGGGGGTGTTAAAACTTTTTTTATTTCAACATTTTCTTCCTCATCTTCACCCACAGGAACGCATTCATCAGGGATATTTGGAATAGCATGAGCAATGGTTTCTAACTCATTTTCCAAAGCATTTACTTTTGCATTTTGCTCATTGATTTTAATTTTATTTTCACTGAGTTTTGCCTTCAAACTTTCCTTATCTTCTACAGTGGCTAGTTCTTTACTGAATTTATTCTGAAAAGCTTGAAATTCTTCCAAACTCGCTTTTTCTTTTTTCAAATTTGTAAAAAGCTCGGCAAGATTTTTTAATATATTTTCATCTACTTTTTTATTTTGTAGCTTTTTAGCCACCTCATCGAAATTATTTTGTAAATTTTTCAAATCAAGCATTTTTACTCCTTAAAGTCCTATTTTTTCATAAATTTTTTGCATTTTTTCTTGAGCAATTTTCCTAGCCTTGCTTGCACCCAATTCTAAAATTTCTTTTAAATGCGAAGGCTTTTCTAAAAGCTCATTGTATTTTTCTCTTGCTTCTTTAAAATAAGCATTTACAAGCTCGTTTAAATACATTTTAAAATGTCCATAACCCTCACCACCTTTTTCATAGCGTATTTGCAATTCTTTTTGCCCTGATTCATCTAAAAAAAGCTTTGCGATTTTAAAAACATTGCAGCTTTTAAAATCTTTTGGATCTTCTAAAGCGGTACTATCGGTTACTATGGAAGAAATTTGTTTTTTTAAGGTTTTTTCACTGCTAAAAATATCTATAGTATTTTGATAAGATTTACTCATTTTTGCTCCATCGGTACCCACAACTACAGCTACTTCTTCATTTATCTTGGCTTCGGGCAAGGTAAAAATTTCACCCCATTCATTATTTACTTTTAAGGCAATATCGCGAGCTATTTCAACATGCTGAATTTGATCCTTACCTACTGGCACAAGTTGAGTATCGAAAAGCAAAATATCTGCTGCCATTAAAACAGGGTAAGAAAAAAGTCCGTGTGAAGCACTAAGCCCCTTAGCAACTTTATCCTTGTAACTATGCGCACGCTCTAATAAACCCATAGGAGTAAATTGCGATAAAATCCAATAAAGCTCCATAACTTCCTTAACATCACTTTGCAACCAAAAAACGCTTTTTTGAGGATCTATACCAAGGCTTAAAAAAGCCGCAGCAGCTTTGAGTGAATTTTGCTCTAATTTCTTTCCATCTTGACTTGAAGTCATAGCATGATAATTTGCTATAAACATAAACATTTCACTTTTTTCTTGAGCCTCCACCATTTGCCTTATAGCACCAAAATAATTACCTATGTGCAAATCTCCACTTGGCTGAAGTCCTGTTAATACTCTCATTTTATCACCTTTTTTATTTCTATCACAAGCTCATCAATGCTTTTATTTTCAACATCTAAAATCAAATTCGCTTTTTGCTCGTATTTATTTAGACGCTCATTATATAATCTTTTTGCTTGAACTTCATCATAAAATAAAGGTCTTTTAGCAATTTCATTCTCGCTTAAACGCTTTTTTAGATATTCAAAACTTGCTTTTAAATAAATACAAAAACCTATTTTATCAAAATCCAAAACATGTATAAAACCTCCGCCACTAGCTATAGAAGCTCCATTACAAGAGCAAAGAAAATTTGCTACTTTTTGCTCTTCTTGTCTAAAAAAAGCCTCGCCCTTTTCTTTAAAAATTTCACTGATTTTTTGATCAAATTTCATCTCAATCAAACCATCACTATCTAAAAAAACAAGATCTAAATCCTTAGCCAAAGCTCTAGCTATAGTACTTTTTCCACTACCCATAAAACCAATAAAAATAATATTTTTAACTTTCATCATTTTCCTTGCTTCCTTTTTTGCGCGAAGCAATGACTAAAGGAACACCTTCAAAGTTAAATTCTTTTCTGATTTGATTTTGTAAATAACGCTTATAACTAAAATGCAAAGCCTTAGGTCTATTCATAATAAGTGCGATTTTAGGAGGTGCTAAATCATACTGCACTGCATAATAAATTTTTACCAATTTTCCATAATCATGCGGTAAAGGATGAGCCTTAGTCGCACTTGCGATTAAATCATTAAGTTTTGAGGTTGGAATTTTTTGTGTAAAATTAGTAAAGACTTCTAAAATTTTTTCTAATAAAACATGTACTCTTTTTCCACTCAAAGCAGAAACACTGACAACGGGCGCATAAGCTAAAAATTTAAAGCGATCAAGTTTTAATTCCTTTACCACTTTATCAAATTCAAATTCAGTTTTATCCCATTTATTTAATACAATAATCACGCCCAAATAATGCTTTGCTGCAAGTCCAGCTATCCTTTCATCAAGCTCGTTAAAACCTTCATTGGCATCTAAAACCAAAAGTGCGATTTGAGAATTAGATAAAATCTTTTCTGTGCGGTTTAATGCAAAACGCTCAAGCCCTTGAATTTTACCTCGCTTTCTAATACCTGCAGTATCAACAAATTCTATCACTTTATCCTTATAAACTATGCTTTCATTAACAGGATCAATTGTCGTTCCCGCAATAGAACTCACCACACTGCGCTCTTGTTTTACCAAAGCATTTAAAAGGCTTGACTTTCCGACATTAACACGCCCTACTATACCCACTCTGATATAATTTTGATCGAGTTCTTTAAACTGAAATTCTTTTCCCTCTTCATAATGTTCTAAAAAATCTTCTAAATTTTCTTCCTCATCAGGGATTAAAAATTGTTCATCTAAAAAGTTCTCAAGCCAATTATAAAGCTCATCTAGCCCTATATTATGAGTAACAGAAAGATTAAAAACCTCTTTTACACCAAAATTAGCAAATTCCCACGATCTTTCTTCATCTTTTTTATTATCCACTTTGTTGATTACTAGAGCAATAGGCTTTCCTAATTTTTTTAAAGAATGAAAAAATTGCCTATCTTCATCATCGGGACTTAGTTTTCCATCAACCAAATAAAGGATAATATCACTTTGTTTTGCAATTTTTAGAGTGTTTTTTTTAACATTTTTAAAAAGCTCATTGCTTTCATCAAGACCACCACTATCAATCAATAGGGCTTTTTTCGAATTTATAAAAACTTCTGTTTTATTGGTATCTCTTGTAGTACCTGAAATTTCACTTGTAATAGCTATTCTTTGCCTTGCCATTCTGTTAAATAAACTTGATTTTCCAACATTTGGCTTACCTATAAGTATGATGCTTTGCATTTGTTTACCTAATAAAAATTTTTAATGTATATTTTTTTAAAAAATTATATAAAATTTGCCTTAATATTAAGCAAAAAAAGACTAGAATTAACCATAATTTAATCAAGGAAAAAAGATGCTAAAAGTCATCAAACATAATTTAGGAATTTATTTTATGATTTTAGCGTGCTTAGATTTTGCACTTATGGGAGCTTGTGCGAAAATTCTTAGCAAAGAAATGAGTTCGATTGAAATTATGTTTTTTAGAAATATCATCGGCGTATTGTTTATAGTTTATCTACTAAAACGCTCAAAAGTTCACAAAGAAGGAGGACATTTTTGGCTTTTAGTCTTTCGCGGGGTAACAGGAACACTTTCGCTTTATATGTTTTTTTACAATGTTTCAAATATTACCCTAGGGGGTGCTTTTGCTTTTCAAAAAACTGCTCCAATTTTCATCACTTTAATAGCTTTTATTATTTTTAAAGAAAATATCGGAGCCAAGGGATGGCTGGGGATTTTAATCGCATTTAGCGGGGTGCTTTTAATTGCGCAACCTTGGGCGGATAGTTCAACTCATTCGGGTTTTGATTTAAAAAATTCTATCATAGGTGTTATGAGTGGATTTTTAGCAGCCTTGGCTCTTACAAGTGTAAGAGAGCTTAGAAAATTTTACACTACAGAACAAATTGCATTTTCTTTTATCCTTTTGGGGGCTTTAATGCCTTTAATCTCTATGATAGGTGCTGAATTTTTTGAGCCAAAACATCTTGATTCTTTGCATTTGGATTTTATTTTAGCACCTTTTGTCATGCCTAGCCTTACAGCTTGGCTTATCATTGCTGTCATGGGAGCCTTGGGCACTATTTATCAAATTCATGTAACCAAAGCTTATGGCATAGCCAAACAAGCAGGTGTTGTAGCAGGTGTAAGCTATCTTGATGTAGTCTTTAGTATGGTAGTGGGTATAATTTTGGGTGATGATTTACCAAGTGCTATGGTTTTTTTAGGTATAATAGGCATTATTTTTGGTGGAATAATTTTGGTTAAAAACAAAGGAAAAAAATGAAAAAAATGATACTCATTGCCGGTCCTTGCGTCATTGAAAATAAGGATTTGGTTTTTAAAGTAGCACAGAATTTACAAGAATTTAATGAAAATGAAAATATAGAATTTTATTTTAAATCAAGCTTTGACAAAGCAAATCGTACAAGTATTAATTCTTTTAGAGGCCCTGGTCTTGAAGAAGGATTGAAAGTTTTACAAAGTGTAAAAAATGAATTCGGTATGAAAATCTTAACTGACATACACGAAAGCACGCAAGCAGCACCCGTAAGCGAGGTGGTTGATGTTTTACAAATTCCTGCTTTTTTATGCAGACAAACTGATCTGCTAGTCGCAGCAGCCAAAACAAAGGCGAAAGTAAATATTAAAAAAGGGCAATTTCTTAACCCAAGCGATATTAAATACAGTGTCAAAAAAGTACTTCAAACACGCGGTATAGAAGAAGAAGGCTATGAAGTAGCTGATAAAAATGGTATTTTTGTAGCTGAAAGAGGAGCTAGCTTTGGCTATGGAAATTTAGTCGTGGATATGAGATCTTTGGTTATCATGCGTGAATTTGCTCCTGTTATATTTGACGCTACTCATAGTGTGCAAATGCCAGGGGCTGCAGGGGGAAGTAGTGGAGGAAAAAGCGAATTTGTAGAGCCTTTAGCAAGAGCAGCAGCAGCTGTAGGAGTAGATGGCTTTTTCTTTGAAACACATACTAATCCTTGCGAAGCTTTATGCGATGGGCCTAATATGCTTGATCTTAATCGTCTTAAAGCTTGTGTAAAAACACTTTTAGAAATTCAAAATATCATTGAAGGAAAATAATATGACTATCATTGAAGGAAAATTAAATTTAGACTCAAATACCAAAATTGCTATCATCAATGCAAGATTTAATCACATCATCACCGATCGCCTTGTAGAAGGTGCAAGAGATGCTTTTTTAAGACATGGTGGCAAAGAAGAAAATCTTAGCCTTATACTTGTTCCAGGCGCTTTTGAACTTCCTTTTGCTTTAAAAAAAGCTATAGAAAGTAAAAAATTTGATGCGATTTGTTGTGTGGGTGCGGTCATTCGTGGCTCAACTCCGCATTTTGATTATGTTTCGGCAGAAACCACTAAGGGCATTGCCAATGTAAGTTTAAACCACAATATCCCTGTAAGCTTTGGAGTTTTAACAACTGATACTATAGAACAAGCCATAGAAAGAGCGGGAAGCAAAGCAGGAAATAAAGGCTTTGAAGCAATGACAACTGTTATTGAAATGCTAAATTTAAGCAAGGAATTTTAATGGCAACGCGTCACCAAGTAAGACAAAGTGTGATTTCTTTGCTTTATGCCCTAGAAATGAATGAAAAAAATGAAAATTTTATTGATGAATTTCTCAATGAAAAAAAAATCCGCAACGAGCAAAAAAATTTCACACTGAGTTTATACGAAGGAATTATAAAAAATCTTGATGATATAGATAAGAATTTAAACCCCTGCCTTAACGAAAATGAAATTGAAAAATTAGGACATATCGAAAGAGCCATACTGCGACTTGGTGCCTATGAATTGCTTTTTACAGACACGCCTAATGCCATAGTGATTAATGAAGCTATAGAACTTGCTAAAGAACTTGCTAATGACAATTCTCCAAAATTTATCAATGGGGTTTTAGATACTCTTGTTAAGGCAAAACAATGAAACTCTGCGTAGCTCTTGATCTTGCCACCAAAGAAGAGTGCTTAAGGCTTGCTAAAGAATTAAAAGGTTTAGATCTTTGGCTAAAAGTGGGTTTAAGAGCCTATTTAAGAGATGGCTTTAAATTCATAGAAGAACTTAAAAAAATCGATGAATATAAAATTTTTCTCGATCTTAAAATTCATGATATTCCTAATACCATGGCAGATGCTTGCGAGGAAATTTCAAAACTTGGCGTTGATATGATTAATATCCATGCAAGTGCTGGAAAAGTCGCTATGCAAGAAGTGATGTCTAGACTCAATCGCTTCAATAAAAGACCCTTGGTGTTAGCAGTTTCAGCACTTACTAGCTTTGATGAAGAAAATTTTTACAGCATTTACAAGCAAAACATCGATGAAGCTGTGATTCATTTTTCAAAAATGTCTTATCAAAATGGACTTGATGGTATAGTATGTTCGGTTTTTGAAAGTAAAAAAATTAAAGAACATACAAATTCAAATTTCTTAACCCTCACTCCTGGAATTCGTCCTTTTGGGGAAGCAAGTGATGATCAAAAACGCGTTGCTAATCTTACAATGGCTAGAGAAAATTTAAGTGATTATATCGTTGTGGGAAGACCTATATATAAAAATGAAAATCCTAGAGCTGTATGTGAAAAAATTTTAGACAAAATACACAGAAAAAATATAAGCGAAAATGATATAGAGCAAAATTATGAAGCAATGCAGCAAAAAGAATGGGATATGTGCAATCATTTTGAAGAATGGATCAAAACTCAGCCTGATAAAGAACAAGCTTTGAAAGAATTTTATACTAAGTGTGGGATAAAATATTGAATTATCAGCAATTAGAATGTGATTATTTTAATCTTTATAATCAATTTATTAGCGTAGATTTTCAAATTTCATTATTTGAAAAAAATCATAAAAGCTTGATTAAAGATTTTATATTTTTTTATCATCAAATTTTAAAACAAAAAGACTTAAATTTTTTACTCGGAGTGAGAAACAAAATTGCTCTTAAAGTTCATAATTATATGCAAGAATACTCCACTTCTCCAAAAGATTTGAGTCTTATTTGCTTAAGAGAACACAAACATATTGAATTTTTTCAGAGATTTTATAAAGCCTTGGCTTATTTTGTAGCCTTTAGAAAAAAACTTGATGAAGAGCAAAAAATTAAAAATTTGATTTCAAATATCAATGACTGTTTTGGCTGTCATTTTATCAATTCTGACTTTAACAATTTACAAAATTTTCAAAAAAATGATTTCTTTACACTGCCTGAAAAATGTCTTCAATATTTTCATCTTGCTATGATTCATCTTTGTTTTATGGTTTTAAATCCTTTAAATTTTAAGGATTCTAATCGACACCTTGATAAAGCAATTAACTATCTTATCGATGGAACTTTTGAAATTTATGAGCTCATCTTTAAAGAATATTTTCTATTATTTCCAAAGGATGAAGAGCTTAAAGATGAACTTAAAAAAATAAAAAATTTAGAATTTAAAATTCTAATGCAAGAAGTTTCAAGAGTTAAACTACTCAATCATTATAAAGAATTTTGTGAAGAAATATTTTACAATATAGAGCTTGAAAAAATCATATAAAATTAATCCTATATTAACATTGTTATAGTTTAATAATAAAAATTTTTAATAAGGAAAAATTATGATTGTAACGCCTGAGAAACTTTATAAACAAAGAAGAGATTTTTTTAAACTTGGAGCAGGAGCTTTAATCGGCTCTTCTTTAATTGTTTCCAAACTTTCTGCTTTAAATTTTATAAATGATACAAATGCAAATAAACTTGAAATTAGCAATGAAGAACTTGCAACAAACTATATCAATTTTTATGAATTTTCAACGGATAAAAGAAAGGCAGTATCTTTAGCGCAAAATTTTAATACTCAAAATTGGAAAATCGATATAAGCGGGGAAATAGAAAAGCCTTTCACTCTTAGCATGGAGGATATTTTAAAATTTCCTTTAGAAGAAAGAATTTATCGTTTTCGCTGTGTTGAAACTTGGTCTATGGTAGTGCCTTGGGTGGGTTTTGAACTACGCCGTTTAATCGATATGGCAAAACCAACTAGCGAGGCAAAATTCATTAAATTTACCACTCTTTTGGATAAAAACCAATTCCCCGATCAAGATGCTTTGTTTCCAACTGTTGAGTATCCTTATGTGGAAGGCTTACGTATGGATGAGGCTATGCATCCACTCACTCTACTTGCAGTGGGTATGTATAAAAAGGCTTTAAAACCACAAAATGGAGCACCAATCCGCCTTGTTGTACCTTGGAAATATGGATTTAAAAGTATTAAATCCATAGTTAAAATCGAATTTGTAAAAGAGCAGCCTATTGGCACTTGGGAAAAATATGCTCCAAATGAATATGGCTTTTATGCCAATGTCAACCCTAATGTATCCCATCCTAGATGGTCGCAAGCTAACGAAAGGGCTTTAGGAGACTTTTTTACCAAACCTACTTTAATGTTTAATGGCTATGAAAAAGAAGTAGCAAGTCTTTATGCGGGCATGGATTTAAAGGCAAATTATTAATGCGCACTAAATACTTTAAATTTCTTGCCTATTTTGCTTTTTTAGCAAGCTTGATTTATGGCTTTTATCATATATTAAAAGCCTTTGATTTTGTCAAAGAGGCTTATATTTATACAGGAGTTTTTGCTTTATTTTTTTTAAATTTAAGCCTTTTGTTTTCTTTATGCAAATTTAAAAAAACCAAAAGCTATCCTAAGCTACTAGGAATATTTGCTGCATTTTGGGCATTTTTACATTTTTTAAATTATTTTATCTTTGATAGAAATGCAAATTTTTTAAGACTTTTTGATGATATCTCTCATCGTTTATTGGAAGCGAGTGGTTTTTTTGCTTTTATCATCATCTTTTTTATGTTTTTAAGCTCTTTTAGATTTTTTAAAAGAATTGAAAAGATAAGAAAGTTAGGTTATGTATGCTTGGTTTTAGCAAGTTATCATTATTTTTTAAGCCCTAAAGTTCCTATGTTTTGGGAATGGAGTGCTTTGATGCTTAGCCTTGTTTATTTTATGATACGCTATTTAAAATTTTTCAAATTTAAAAAAGCTTAAAAACCGACAATTTTGCTTTTATCAAAACTAGAATTTAATTCTTTTTGTATACTCTCTATAAAATCTTGCATTTTAAATACTCCATCTTCAGTCACAGCTACCTTCAAAGCAGTATTTTTAACAACCATTAAAATTTGCGCTCCACTTAATTCGTAATTTGCTAAAAGATTAACATCAAATGCTTTTTCAAAGGATGCTTTTCTAGGTAAAAATTTCTCCCACATTTTAAGCCTATCTTTAAAATCAGGCTTTTTAAATTCGATCTTATAATCAAATCTTCTCGAAAAAGCACTGTCTAAACTTTCTAAAAAGTTAGTTGTAGCAATGATAACACCATTAAAACGCTCAATTTGCTCTAAAAAAATATTTTGCATTTGATTATGCATCTTATCACTTCCGCTACTGCTTTCAACCCTTGTGCTTAAAAACTGATCAGCTTCATTTAAAAGCAATATAGGACTTTGTTTGCAAGTTTGAACTATGTTTTTGTAAGTATCAAAAATTTTCCTTACATTTTGTTCGCTCTCACCCACCCATTTACTTAAAATTTTAGAACAATCAAAGCTAAGCACTGTTTTTTTCATCGATTTTGCCATAGCTAGGGCTGACATCGTTTTCCCCGTTCCAGCAGGTCCATAAAAAATAATCTTTGCTTCTATATTTTTATTGCTCTTTATCCCCCAAGAATTTAGCCTTTCAAGTACTTTTTTATCTTGTTGTTTTAAGATATTTTCCAAAAGCTCTTTAGTATTTTGAGGCATGATAATATCATTTATATCTATACTTGGCTCTATAAGCTCAAAAATATCTTGCTCTTTTAAAACATTTTCGATTTTAATTTTTTTATTTTGTTTTGGCTCGAAATTTATAATTCTTTGTAAAATTTCATCTGTAATAAAAAAACTCTTAGAAATATCACCAAAGACATTTAAGTATTCATCATATTCTATTAAATTAAGAAGAGGAGCATTTTCTTGCAATAAACTTTTATTTTTATGCTTTTCTAAATCATTTTCACTGACTAAAGAAAGTAAAGAATTCATCTCTCTAGATACTGAGTTTTCATTGCTTAGTGTATATTCTTCTTTAAGAAGAGCTAGAAAAATAATCTGCTCTTTATACTCAAGACTATACTCTTTAAAAATATCTGCTAAAATATTATAAAATTTACTTTTCTTAAGTCTTTCTTTAATATGTTTTTCATAAAGCTTGATTTGTGCTTTAAGTTCGTCACTATATGTGCTTGAACGTATAAAACTCAATCTCTCATACAGTTCAACTCGCATAAATTCATCTTTTAAATATTCTAAATACTCTCCATAAGCTTCTTTTTTATCCAAATTTAAACGAGGCTTGGCTTCTAAAAATTCTAAAAAATACTCACTTAAACTCAACTCGCTTTGCAATAAACTAAGAATTAAATTTTGGCTTTTATTGCTTTCTATATTTTTAAAAAAGCCAGAATTTTGATTTACAAAACCTCTTTCAATAAGCCTTTTTAAATCCTCTAAAGTATCTAAATACGAATATTTTTCACTACCAAAAATTCCTGTCAATAAAGTAAAAGCATTGATAGAAGATATGGAAATGACATAATTTTTACAAAGTTCTCTCAAAATCAAAGCTTCATTCTTTGAACACTTTAATTCTTTATAAATTTGACTTTCTTCTATATTTTTAAGACTTAAAAATTCCTTTAGCCTGACCATTTTATTTTCTAAATTCCTTTATCTCATTCTCGTTAAAATCAACACAAATATTTTCATTCAAATAATGATTTTCATAAGGAAGATAGCACAATCTTAAACCCAAATTTGTAATTAAAAAGTTATTATTAAAAAAAACTTGCTCCATATCATCAAAACATTCATCGCAAACAAGATTCAGTTTTTGATGCAAGAGTTCTTTAAATTTCAAATTATCCACATCATAAAGCTCATTTAAACTTAAAAAAACTTTTTTATCCATATCGAAAACAAAATTATTAAGCTCTAAAATTGCGCGATTATCCTCTTCATAAAAATAATACCATTCTTCAAAACTAAGCTTTCCATCTTTTAGTACGATAGGCTTTTGGCGAATTTGTTCAAAACTAACAATGTCGTTATACATAGGACGAAATTGTCTGATCTCATCTTGATGGGCTAAAAAATCAAGACTGCGTTTGATTCTTATATTGTTTTGCTCTTTGATAAGTTCAAGAGTTGTTGTTCCTAGTTTATTTCCTTGAATTTTTTTATTATCAAATACCAGTTCTTTAGAAGAAGAAATTTTATATTTTTTTTCTCCATCCTCCCATGAATTTGCTGTTTGAAACAAAGCTATCTCGATATTTGTATCAAGATCGCTCAGTATTAAAAAACTAGAACTAGTTTGATTAACATCCCTATCAAAAATGGGTACAAAAGGAGCATTATCATAAACTATAGCAAAAACCTGCTTATCTTTTAAGTCATAAAAATAAATTTCACCCTTATAAATTTGCGCACAAACCAAACTCACAAAAAAGCATAACAACAGCCCTATTTTCAAATTTTATCCTTAAAATTCATTAAAACAATTTTTATACGCGAAATTCTATCAACAAAACTGATTTTATTATCACAAACTTCATAGAAAATTTCATAATTTGCGCTGTTTAAATTCTGATTGAATCCGCATTGAGTTTTTTGCATATTCTTACCATTCCACAAAGGCTTTGCTTCCAAAATATCTTTTAATATATCTTCATAATAGGCATTTTTAAAAAATTTTTGATTAAATACCATTTTGCTATAGCACACCGAATTTAAACAAATATCCTCTCTGATTTTAAGTTTAAAAAAAGCTTGTCCAAGTTTATAAACTTCTAAATTTAAAGCCTTATTTTCTTTTTTTAAAAAGCCAAAATCGTTGATTTTAATAGTTGGTGTGCTAAATACAACCTTCATTTTTTGGCTAGAATAATCTTGATTTTTTAAAGCACAAGCACTAAAAAACAAAATTAAAAAGAAGATAAAAATTTTTCTCAACACTCTTAACCTATTTTAAATTTTTAAAACTAAGATTTAATTCTAAATTAAGCTCTTTAACCATTTTCATCACAGCTTGCAAATCATCAATTTGCTTTGCAACTACACGAATTTCATCTCCTCGTATAGAAGAGCTTACTTTTAGCTTACTATCTTTAATAGCCTTATTGATTTTCTTAGCATTTTCACTATCAATGCTATCATTGGCTTTTAAATTTAAACGAAACATCGCTCCACTTTCGCGCGAAAGCTCTTTAATAGCACTTGAATTAATACCTCTTTTGATAAGTTTTGAAATCACAATATCTTTTAGAACATCAAGCTTTGCCTCACTTGAAGAATGAAGTTTAAAAACACCATCTTTCTCGCTAAATTCAATTTCACACTTAATACCTTTTAAATCATAGCGAGAATCAAGCTCTTTTTTTGCTTGCTCAAAAGCATTTTTAAGCTCTTGTTTATCCAAAGCCGCTGAAATATCAAAACTATGTTCACTTGCCATTTTCTATCCATTCTTTTAAATTATCATAAACCATAGACATCAATTTTTCCACCGCTTCTTTGCTTGCCCAAGCCACATGTGGAGTAATGATGAGATTTTCTTTATTTTTGATATTTAAGAGAGGATGATTTTTTATCATAGGTTCACTCTCTAAAACATCAAGTCCTACGCGTATATTTTTTTCATCCATTATTTTTGCCAAATCATTCTCATTAATGATTCCGCCCCTGCCTACATTGACCAAAATCGCATTATCTTTTAAAAGTTTTAACTTCTCATAAGTAAGCAAATTTTTCGTTTTTTCATTTAAAGGAGCGTGAATGCTAACAATATCGCAAGTTCTTAAAAGCTCTTCCAAATTTAAGCATTCAAATTCGGCATTTTGATTGAGTCCGCTTGTTGAATAATAACAAATTTTAGCCCCAAAAGCACTAGAAATTTTAGCCACTTCTTTACCTATACTGCCCAGTCCTATAATACCGTGCTTTTTTCCTTCCATTGAATTTAAAATTCTACCAAAATCTGTAAAGATAGGGCTATCGCACCATTTGCCCTCTTTGCTCCATTTATCATAGTAAGGAATATGATTTAAAAAAGCAAAAATAAATGCAAAAGTATGCTGAACTACGCTCATAGTAGAATATCCAGCAGCATTTTTAACGATAATGCCCTTTTCTTTAGCATATTCAACATCGATATTATTTACACCCGTAGCTGTTTCTAAAATAAGCTTTAAATTAGGGCAAGCATCCATAACTTCTTTATCAATAACAACTTTATTTGTCATAACCACATCCGCATCTTTTAAACGCTCTATGGTTTCTTTTCTATCTGTTAAAGCATAACTTTGAAATTCTCCAAAATTCTTAAAAATACTTAAATCATAATCCCCTAAAGTTGCCGCATCTAAACAAACAATTTTCATTTCTAATCCTTTATAATATGTCCTACAAATTTAGAATAATTATCAAGCACAAGTCCTCCTTTTCTAAATCCTAAGCCACACCCTTCATAAGCAAAGAAAACACCTGCTTGATAGTATTCGTTTTCACATGAATTAAACTCTACATATTCTTGATAAATAGCCTTATTATTCCCATAAGGACCTACATTCTCATGTAAAATTTTACCTTCTTTGATTATACTAATATTTGCCCCTTCTCTACCAAAAACAGGTTTTTTCACATAATCTTTTCCCTCTAAAGGAACATCTCGTGTTTCTAAAAGTAATGGATGATTTGGGAAAAGTTCCCATAAAATTTTTAAAATTCCCTTAGATTGAAATAAAAGCGTATAAGCAGGATTTAAAATAATAGCTTTTTGATTTCTCATGATTTGCGTTAAAAGCATGGCTAGTTCGCCCTCTTCTATGGCTATATCTTCCCAAGGAACGAGCTTAAACCAATATTCATAATTTACACCCTCTTTAAAAATTCCCTCTTCGCTAAATTCTACCTCATCTACAAAAGAAAAATCTGTTTCAAATCCTGCTTCATTTGCAATATGAGCAAGTAATTTTGTAGTGATTTCTTCCTCTTTACTTCCTGCCACACTTGAAAAAAGAATTTTCCATCCTTGATAATATTCTTCAAAGCCTTGAGTATCCTCTTCAAGGGTAATCAATCTTTTAAAATTATCCATCAAGCTTTCATAAATGCTATTAAATTGCTTACTTTCATCCATGCCATTTTGCTTTAAAATCGCCCATTGTAAAATCGCACTTTCAAAAAGAGCAGTGGGGGTATCTGCATTAAATTCTATAAGCTTTATAGGCTTGCCATCAAGTCCACCCGCTAAATCAAAACGGCCATATAAATGCCAATGAACCTCATTTTCCCAACTCATTTTAATAGCATCAACAAGATTAAAAGGGATTCCAAGCTCATCAAAACGATTATTATCTATAACATTTTGTGCTGCAGCTACAAACATATCATAAAGCTCATTGACTGCCTCATAATAAGCATTGGCTTCATTTTCACTTACACATACTAATTTATCACTTATATAATCACTTCCATCTTCATCTGTATGCCAAGAAAAACCTATATTTTCTAAATAATCTTTTTGAAGTTTGTCTACTTGTAGTAATTGCATTATTTATCCTTAAGAGCCAAAAGAAGAACTAGAACTTGTGGCTTTAGAGCCTCCACCAAAAAAACCTGATTTTGAAGCACTTGAGGCAGAGCCTGCTGTGCCTGCCTTGTTAAAACTATTAACACTTCTTTGATAAGCACTTTGATTTGAAAAAGCGCCTCGTTGTTGATTGGCAAAATTTTGATTATTAAAGAGCTTAGAGCCTATCCAGCTACCCAAAATTGCACCCGCAGCACTTGCAAGTAAGGTCTCTCCTAAGCTTAATCCTCCACTGCTGATTTGACCGCCCTCTTTAGTCAAATTTGAAGTTCCATTATCAATCTTAGCTGCTTCTTCTTTGATGAGCGCATCCATTTCCTCTTTGCTTAGCACTCTTTCCGTGCCATTGATATCTTTTAAAACAACTCTAGTTTCATCACTTGGAAATTGATCTTTGATTTTATATTGACCTGGGGCGATTTCTTCAATGATAACAAAGGCTCCTTGAGTGTTTGCTGCTTGATTTAAAGTATCACTATTATCATTGCTACTTCCACATCCTACCAAAGCTCCACCTGCAACAGCTGCAAGGCCGCTTATCATACCGATTTGAATAATTTTTTTAATTTTTTTCATAGTCTTGATCCTCAAATGAGATTTAGAATTTATTTTTTGATAAAATTCTAACAAAAAATAATCAATTAAATCTTACAAAAATGAAAATATTTTAAAGAAATAAAATGCAATCTTAATATATATAAAATAAAACTAGGATTTTAAAAAAGGTAATTTTGCAAAGAAATCTTAAATTAAGAAAAAAGCCCTTTCGGGCTTTGGGTTAAAGTCTTGACTCGTAGCGTCTAAGCATATAAAGTCTTTTAAGCATTTTTTTGCGAGCTGAAATTTTTTGTTTTTTACGAATTTCAGTCATAGGCTCAAAAAATCTTCTCGCTCTTACTTCAGTAACAACTAGATTTCTATCTACTTGTTTTTTGAACTTACGATACGCTTCGTCAAAAGACTCGTTAGGATGTACCTTAATTCCTGGCACTATCCTCACCACCTTTCTGTGTAAATTTTTGTTGTGAATTATGATTATAGAATATTTCTTATTAATCCAAACTTAGAAAGCATTTAAAAATTGTTTTAGTTTTTTGGGCTATAATCGTAATTACTAATTTTTTACGAGGTTTTTCATGGAAAATCACATCACCAACTATACTAAAAAGCGTTATTTTGTATATCTAATTGCAACAATTGTAATATTTTGTTTACCTTTTATTACAATTAATGGCAACCATTTCTTTTTATTGAGCTTTGATCATTCTAAGTTGAATCTATTTTTTATTTCATTTTCAACTCAAGAATTATATCTTATGCCTTTTTTGCTTATTTTTCTTTTTTTATTTATATTTTTTATAACCACTTTAGGAGGAAGAGTTTGGTGTGCTTGGAGCTGTCCTCAAACTATTTTTAGAGTGATTTATAGAGATATTATCCAGACTAAACTTTTAAAAATTCGTAAAAATATTAACAATAAACAAAAAGAATATGAAGGATATTATTTTAAAAAAATCATAGGGGTGATTTTATTTTATTTCATATCTTTAGTCGCTGTAAGTAATTTGCTTTGGTATTTTGTTCCGCCTGAAGATTTTTTTGCTTATATACAAAATCCAGGAGAACACTTACTTTTATTGGGTGTTTTATTTTGCGCAAGTTTGTTTTTAACTTTAGATATTACCTATTTAGCAGAAAAATTTTGTATTTATGTATGTCCTTACGCAAGAGTTCAATCTGTAATGTTTGACCGCGATACCATGCAAGTTATTTATGATGAAAAACGCGGGGGAGTGATTTATGATGGACATACCAAACTTTACAAAAAACCGCCTGAGGGTGAATGTATAGGTTGTGAAGCCTGTGTAAGCATTTGTCCTACTCATATAGATATACGCAAGGGTATGCAACTTGAATGTATCAATTGTTTAGAATGTGCTGATGCCTGTTCTAAAGTGCAAAGCAAATTTAATAGACCAAGTTTGATTAATTGGACCAGTGTAAAGGCCATAGAAACACGCAAAAAAGTAAATTATCTCCGCTTTAGAACCATTGCTTATTTTATTGTTCTTGTGATTGCTTTAATTGCTTTAATGATTATGGGTAGTAAAAAAGAAAATATGCTTTTAAATATCAATCGTAGCAGTGAACTTTATCAAATTTCGCATACTAATAATGGTTTAGAAATTTCAAATGCTTATACTTTTTTGTTTCAAAATACTGATTCTAAAGCTCATGAATATTATTTTGAAGCTAGCCTAGAAGGCATTGATAATGGCATAGAAATCATTCGTCCAAGTAAAGCTTTTACATTAAAAGCAGGAGAGCAAGCTAAGAAAATTGTTGTAATAAAAGCTACTAAAAAGCTAGCAGATAATGATCAAAAAGATGTGATTTTTCCACTTCACATCAAGGCCTATGCCAAAGATAATGATGAGATTGTCATTTTTAGAGAAAGTATTTTTGTTTATCCTAAAAGCACAATTTTAAAGGGGTATAATGAATCCAAATAAAACACCTTCTAAAAAAGTTTTAGCAAGAAGAGAAAAGATTAAAAATGTTGCTTTTGATCTATTTTTAACCAAGGGCTTTCAAGAAACCAGTTTAAGCGATATTATCAAACTATCGGGCGGTTCGTATTCTAATATTTATGATAGTTTTAATAGTAAAGAAGGTTTATTTTTTGAAATTTTAGATGATGTTTGCAAAAAACATTTTGACCTAATAGCCTCTCAAACTCAAACTATTAAAGATAAAAATTTAAAAGAATTTTTAACCTCTTTTGGACTTACTTTTGTTGATATTTTCAATCAAGTCCAAACCGTCGCCTTTGGCAAAATTATTTTCTCTCAAGTTTATGATAAACATAAGCATGTTGAAAATTGGATTGAAAACAATCAGAAAATTTTCTCCTATAACATACTTATAGAACTTTTTAAAAAGCAAGATAGCAGCTATATTTCAAATAATGCCCAAAAACTTGCCATGCTTTTTTGCGCCATGTTAAGAGAACCTTATCATAGTTTAAATGTTTTAGCCGATACTCCTTTAATGAACAAACAAGAACAAAAAGAACATGTGGAATTTATTGTCAATATATTTTTAAAAGGAATTGAAAATAAAACCTCAATTTAATTAAGTAAATATAAAAATTATTAACCAAATTTGAGCTATAATATATCTTAATATCTTAAAAATTGTGTAATAAATATTACAATATATTTAAATTAAAAATTTTAAGGCAAAAATCATGAATTTGTTTCAAAAAAATACCCTTTTACTCTTAAGTGCTTTATTTTTATTTTCTGCTTGTAGCAAAGAAGAAGCACCTCAAAAACAAACACCCCCTCAATCCGTTAGTACAATGAGCGCTAAAGCCGAAAATTTACCGCTTAACTTTACTTATCCTGCAAAACTTGTTAGTGATTATGATGTTATCATCAAACCTCAAGTAAGCGGTGTTATCGTGGAGAAACTTTTCAAAGCGGGTGATTTAATTAAAAAAGGACAAACACTTTTCATTATCGAACAAGATAAATTTAAAGCAAGTGTAAATTCAGCTTATGGAAAAGCTTTAATGGCTAGAGCAAATTTTGACAATGCCAGCAAAGATTATAACCGTTCAAAAACTCTTTATAATAAAGGAGCAATCTCTCAAAAAGAATATGATAGCGCCTTAGCAAATTTTAACAACACAAAAGCAAATCTCACCAGTGCTAGAGCAGACTTAGAAAATGCACGCATTGATTTAGCTTATACTGAAATTAAAGCTCCTTTTGATGGTATTGTAGGAGATGCTTTGATTAATATAGGAGATTATGTTAGCTCCTCTTCAACTGAACTCGTAAGAATTACAAACCTCAATCCAATCTATGCTGATTTTTACATTTCAGATACGGATAAACTCAATATCGTTCGCAATACTCAAGATGGAAAATGGGATTTAAGCAATATCTATGCAGATTTAAATCTTAATGGAGAAGTAGTTAAAGGCAAGCTTTATTTTATAGATTCAGTCATTGATGCAAATAGCGGGACAGTAAAAGCTAAAGCAATTTTTGACAATAATGACTCTACTCTTTTACCAGGTGCTTTTGCAACGATTACTTCAAATGGTTTTATTCAAAAGAATGGATTTAAAATTCCTCAAATTGCAATCAAGCAAGACCAAAATGAGGTTTATGTTTTTCTCTTAAAAGAAGGCAAGGTTGCTAAAGCTCCTGTGCATATAAGCTATCAAGATAATGAATATGCTATTATTGATAAAGGACTACAAAATGGAGATAAAATCATTTTGGATAACTTTAAAAAAATTAGACTAGGTAGCGAAGTTAAAGAAGTTGGAGCACAATAATGTTTTCTAAATTTTTTATCGAAAGACCTGTTTTTGCTTCCGTTGTAGCCATTATCATCTCTTTGGCTGGAGCTATCGGACTTGTAAATTTACCTATAGAACAATACCCCTCTTTAACATCACCTACAGTTAAAGTGAGTGCGACCTACACAGGAGCAGATGCTCAAACCATTGCTTCAACTGTTGCTTCCCCTATAGAAGATGCTATTAATGGTACTGATAATATGATCTATATGGATTCGACTTCGAGTTCTTCAGGTATAATGAATTTAACTGTTTATTTTGATATAGGCACAGATCCGAATCAAGCTACCATTGATGTTAATAATAGAATTTCAGCAGCTACAGCAAAAATGCCCGATGCAGTAAAAAAACTTGGTGTAACTGTAAGAAAAACCTCTTCAACTACACTTGCTGCGATTTCTATGTACTCAAGCAATGGCTCTATGAACGCTGTAGATGTTTATAATTACATAACACTTAATATCATTGATGAACTAAAAAGAGTTCCAGGTGTTGGAGACGCTAATGCTATAGGAAATCGTAATTATTCTTTAAGAATTTGGCTAAAACCTGACTTATTAAACAAATTTGGTGCAACAGCTACCGATGTTATCGCAGCCGTCAATGATCAAAATGCTCAATACGCCACAGGTAAAATCGGTGAAGAACCTGTAACTCAAAAATCACCCTATGTTTATTCTATCACCATGCAAGGAAGATTACAAAGTCCTAGTGAATTTGAAAATATCATTTTAAGAGCAAACAATGATGGATCTTTTTTAAGACTTAAAGATGTAGCAGATGTTGAAATAGGATCTCAACAGTACAGTTCGCAAGGACGCTTAAACGGTAATGATGCAGTTCCTATAATAATCAACCTCCAATCAGGAGCAAACGCACTCAATACAGCAAAACTTGTAGAAGCTAAAATGCAAGAACTATCAAAGAGCTTTCCTGAGGGTTTAGAATATAAGATTCCTTATGATACGACTAAATTTGTTATCGAGTCTATTAAAGAAGTTATAAAAACCTTTGTTGAAGCGTTGATTTTGGTTATTATTGTTATGTATATGTTCTTAAAGAACTTCCGCTCGACACTCATACCTATGATCGCTGTTCCTGTTTCATTGCTAGGAACTTTTGCAGGACTTTATTTGTTAGGATTTAGTATAAATCTTTTGACATTATTTGCCCTAATACTAGCCATAGGTATAGTCGTAGATGATGCTATTATTGTGGTTGAGAATATAGATAGACTTTTACATGAAAATGAAAAAATCACTGTGAAAGATGCAGCCGTTCAAGCCATGCAAGAAGTAAGCTCACCGATAATTTCTATTGTACTTGTGCTCTGTGCAGTTTTTATACCCGTATCTTTTATTTCGGGATTTGTTGGAGAAATTCAAAGACAATTTGCGCTCACTTTGGCTATATCTGTAACCATATCAGGTTTTGTAGCTCTTACTTTAACACCTTCTTTATGTGCACTCTTTTTAAGACGCAATGAAAGCAAGCCTTTTTATATCGTTCAAAAATTTAATGATTTCTTTGACTGGAGCACTTCTATATTTAGTGCAGGCGTTGCTTATATGCTTAAAAGAACCATTCGTTTTGTTTTGATTTTCTGTATCATGCTCGGAGCAATTTTTTATCTTTATAAACAAGTTCCTGGCTCTTTGGTTCCTGAAGAAGATCAAGGTTTAATGATAGGTATTATCAACCTTCCTTCGGCTTCAGCTCTACATAGAACAATCTCAGAAGTGGATCATATGAGTCAAGAAATTTTAAAAACCAATGGTGTAAAAGACGCCATGGCTATGATAGGTTTTGATCTTTTCACTAGTTCTCTTAAAGAAAACGCTGCGGCTATGTTTATAAGTTTAAAAGACTGGAAAGATAGAAATATAAGTGCTGATAAAGTTACAAGCGAACTGAATAAAAAATTTGCCTTTGACCAAAACAGCTCAAGTGTATTTATAGGGTTACCTCCTATACCTGGATTAAGTATTACAGGTGGGTTTGAAATGTATGCACAAAATAAAAGTGGTAAAACTTATGACCAAATTCAAGAAGATGTTAATAAACTTGTAACTGCAGCAAATCAAAGAAAAGAATTAACCAGGGTTCGTACTACTCTCGATACGACTTTTCCACAATATAAACTTATTATTGATAGGGATAAACTAAAATACCTTAATCTAAATATGCAAGATGTCTTTAATACAATGAATGCAACCATAGGAACATACTATGTAAATGACTTTTCTATGCTGGGGAAAAATTTCCAAGTAAACATCCGTGCAAAGGGTGATTTTAGGAATACTCAAGATGCTTTAAAAAATATTTTCGTACGTTCAAACGATAATAAAATGATACCACTAGATTCTTTTTTAACTTTACAAAGAAGCTCAGGTCCTGATGATGTAAAACGCTTTAATCTTTTTCCCGCAGCTCAAATACAAGGTCAGCCAGCTCCAGGTTATACTTCAGGACAAGCTATAGAAACAATTTCTCAAGTAGCAAAAGAAATATTAGGAGATGATTATTCTATAGCCTGGAGTGGTTCAGCCTATCAAGAAGTATCGAGCAAAGGAACAGCAAACTATGCCTTTATCTTAGGTATGGTTTTTGTATTTTTAATTCTAGCAGCACAATATGAAAGATGGCTTATTCCTTTAGCTGTTGTTACTGCGGTACCTTTTGCTGTGTTTGGCTCTTTTTTATTTGTATATTTAAGAGGATTTACTAATGATATATATTTTCAAACAGGACTTCTACTACTTATAGGTCTTTCAGCTAAAAATGCAATATTAATCGTAGAATTCGCTATGGAAGAACGCTTTAAAAAAGGCAAAGAGATATTTGAAGCAACCGTAGAAGCAGCAAAACTTCGTTTCCGCCCTATAATCATGACTTCTTTAGCTTTTACTTTTGGGGTTTTACCAATGATTTTTGCAACTGGAGCAGGAAGTGCTTCAAGACATTCTTTAGGGACAGGGCTTATTGGTGGAATGATAGCTGCTTCTACTTTAGCTATATTCTTTGTACCTTTATTTTTCTATCTTTTAGAAAATTTCAACGAATGGCTAGATAAAAAAAGGGGTAAAGTTCATGAATAAAATAATTTCAATAAGTGTTATAGCAAGCTTAAGCCTTTTTATTTCAGCTTGTTCTTTAAGTCCAAATTTAAATATCCCAGAAGCAAATTATAGTCTTGATAATAAACTGGGCGCCCTATCTTGGGAAAAAGAAAACAATCATACTCTTTCTAAAGAATGGTGGAAAGAATTTGATGATGAGAAATTAAATCACGTAGTTGATTTAGCTCTTCAGAACAATAATGATTTAAAACTTGCTTTTATTCATATGGAACAAGCTGCTGCCCAATTAGGCATAGATTTTAGTGATTTATTACCAAAATTAGATGGTAGCGCTAGTGCAAATCGTACAAAAACACCTACAAATGCTCCAAGCAACCGCACTGGGGGAGTAAGCTATGGCAATGATTTTAAAATGGGACTGGATTTAAGCTATGAAATTGATCTTTGGGGAAGATACCGCGATACTTATCGCGCTTCAAGATCAGGCTTTAAAGCCAGTCAGTATGATTATGAAGCTGCGAGACTTTCTATAGTTTCAAGCGTGGTTCAGACTTATTTTAATTTTGTAAATGCAAATGAAAATGAAAAAGCTTTAAAAGATGCTTATGAATCTGCACAAGAAATTTATCAAATTAATTATGAAAAATTTCAAGTAGGAGCAGTAGGAGAATACGAAATCGCGCAATCAAGAGCAAATTTAGAAAGTACTGCTTTACAATACAATGAAGCAAAATTAAATAAAGAAAACTATCTTAAAGCTTTAAAAATTCTAACTTCAAATGATTTAAACGATATTCTTTATCAAGATCAAGCTTATCAGGTTTTTAAACTCAAAGATTTTGATATACCGAGCGGAATTTCAAGCACTATACTCTTGCAGCGTCCTGATATTGGATCTTCTTTAGAAAAACTTACTCAACAAAATTATCTAGTAGGAGTAGCTCGCACAGCTTTCTTGCCTAATCTTTCTTTAACAGGCTTATTAGGATTTGAAAGCGGGGATTTAAATACACTTGTGGAAGCGGGCTCTAGGACTTGGAGTATAGGTGGGAATTTCGTAATGCCAATTTTCCACTGGGGAGAAATTTATCAAAATGTGAATTTAGCAAAACTCAACAAAGATGAAGCTTTTGTAAATTATCAAAATACCTTAGTTGCAGCTTTTGGAGAAATTCGCTATGCTTTAATTGCAAGAAAGACTATTCGCTTGCAATACAATAACGCACAAGCAAGCGAATTATCCTACAAAAGAATTTATGAAATAAGCAAAGAGCGTTATGATGTGGGCGAAATGTCTTTGCAAGACTATCTACAAGCGCGTCAAGACTGGTTAAATGCTACAGTTGCTTTTAATAATACCAAATATTCTTATGCTAATTCTATAGTCAATGTTATCAAAGCTTTTGGTGGCGGATTTGAACAAGGTGAAAATATCAGCAAAAATATAGAAGAAGAATCAAAAACTTTAGATATGTCCTTTAGAGAGTAAAACTTACTCTCTAAATTAGAGCTTATTTTTAAAAATCTCTATTTAAATCAGAATCACTAACCTCATATGCTTTATAAATAGCTGGTAATAATTTTCTCATCGCATAATCTAAATGATAAAATTGCTTATAAACTTCCTCTGCATTTAAGTCCTTAGCATTGCTAAAGTCAAATACTTCAGTATTGCCAACTTTTGAAATATTCTTATCAAAATAAGAATAAAATTCCGCCCTTTGTTTAAACAATGCGTTTAAATTTTCTACTACTTTTGTTTTATCCATAAGCCATCCTTTCTAATTATTTTGAAAGTTATAGCATTTTTTTGCTAAAAATAAAAAAAATTTACACTTGATTTAATAAAAAATTGATAAAGTTATATTATATTTTCTACTTTAAGGTGGGTTAATGAATTTATTTCAAAATTTGGCTTTAAAATATTCTCATGCTATGATGGAAAAATCCCTACATAAAAGTTTCAATGTCGAACTTTTGAAAAATCCTCAAGAAAAACAAGCCAAAAAAGATAAAACTTATATGCTTTATGCTCACATACCCTTTTGTCATACCTTTTGTCCTTATTGTAGTTTTCATAAATACTATTATGATGAGGAATTGGCTAAAATTTATTTTGAAAATTTAAGAAAAGAGCTTATGCTTATAAAAGATAAAGGTTTTGATTTTAGCTCAATGTATGTAGGGGGCGGAACAACATTGATTAATGAAAATGAATTACTAAAAACTCTAGAACTTTGTAAAAAACTTTTCAATATCAAAGAAATTTCTTGCGAAAGCGATCCTAATCATATAATTCCTGAAAAACTCTCTATGTTTAAAGGTATAATCGATCGTTTAAGCTGTGGAATTCAAAGTTTTGATGATGAAATTTTAAAAAAAATAGCAAGATATAATAAATTTGGTTCTTCTAAACAATTACAAGAAAAAATTTCAAAAGCTTTGGGAATTTTGCCAATTTTTAGCCTTGATTTAATTTTTAATTTCCCCTCACAAACAGAAGAACAGCTTTTAAATGATTTAAAAATCGCTAAAAATTTAGCTCCTCAACAAATCACAACCTATCCTTTAATGAAATCCAATCTAACCAAAGACAATATAGCCAAAAGTCTTGGTGTTGAAACTAAAGATAATGAATTTAAATACTATCAAATAATACGAAATTTTTTCAAGGATTATCAGCAAAATAATGGCTGGAGTTTTTCTTTAGAAAAAAATCAACTCAATGATGAATATGTAAGCTCTCACCATGAATATTTAGGCGTTGGAAGTGGAGCTTTTAGCTTTTTAGATGGGGAGTTGCTTATCAATGCTTTTGATTTAAATGATTATGCAAAGATGATACAAGAAAAACAAAATGCCAATATAGCAAAAGCGAGTTTTACACGAAAAGAGATTATCAAATACATATTTTTAACTGAAATGTTTGCAGGGAAAATACAAATTGATAAATTCAATCAAACCCTTAATTGTGATCTTGAAAAAGAACTCTTCAAAGAACTTTTAGGACTTAAAATAAGCAATGCTATCAAAAAAGAAAATGGCGCCTTAATCACAAGTGAATTTGGACAGTATCTCTTTGTGGTCTTAATGAAGGATTTTTACACAGGAATGGATCTTGTGCGCGCGGTATTTAGAGATAGTAAGCGCTTAAAAAATAAAGATTTTATCAATATAATGAAAGAAAATATAAGTTCTATTTAATTTCTTTTTTTTGAAATTAAATAGAAATGAAAATTAAAACGGACGAATCACCATCATTAAAGCAATGATAATAAACATTAAAGTAGGAAATTCATTATAAATTCTAAAATATCTTCCGCTTTTTGTAGAAGTATCATTCGCCAAAGCTTTTAAGCAAAAATAATTATGTATATGAAAAATGATTAAAAGCGTAGCACAGGTAAGTTTTGCATGCATAAAGCCAGAACCCACCATCAAAACTTCTTTATGAGCATGTAACATTAAACTCCCACTAATAACCGTTGCTATCATCGCTGGATTTTGTATACCAAAATAAAGTCTTCTTTCTTGTATCTTTACAACATCAACAAAACCTTTATTGTTTTTATTTTCTGCATGATATACAAACAAACGAGGCAAATAAAAAAGTCCTGCCATCCAAGAAACAAATGCTAAATAATGCACCCATTTAATCCAAAAATAATACTCATTAATCCATTCTGTCATTTTTTTCCTTTTTTATAAAAATTTCTTTTATTAAGATTAAGGCAACGCTTATGTTTATCATCACATCTGCTACATTAAAAATAGCAAAATGAAACCATTTATGCCAAAAAAACATATCCACTACTCCCCCGTGTATAAAACGGTCAAGCAAATTCGAACACCCCGCCCCTAGCATCATACCAAAAGCCACTAAATGTTCTCTTAAGAATTGTTTTTGCCACAAAAGGTATATAACAAGCGCCAATATCAAGGCTAAATGTAAATATTTTAAATAATGCTCTAAAAAACTAAACATAGAAAAAGCAACTCCTGTGTTTAGAGCATAAGTTAAATCCAAATACTCACTTTGCCAACGCAAACCCGATAAAGTTAAAGATTTTACCCACTGATCAAAAGCAAAAACTGCAATAAAAACTAAAATGAAGATCAAGATAGTTTTATATCTTTTAACCATTTAATGCTTTCTTGAAAAATTCAACTACATTTTTCATTTCTTTTTCTAAAATTTTAGCATCTTTAGCTTCTAGTAAAAGTCTGATCAAATTTTCTGTTCCAGAATAGCGAAATAACACATTAATATTTTTATTTTCCAAATCTTGTTTTAATTCCTTCAAACCTTTAATTTTATCCAAATCTTTTTTTTCTGAAATTTTAAGATTGGTTAAAAGTTGAGGATAAGGTTTGATTTGTCCTAAAATAGTACTTGCGGACTTTTTCTTGCAAAGCATCAAAGCACTAAATTGCAAAGCTGCTATAAGACCATCGCCTGTTTTTGCATAATCGCTAAAAATAATATGCCCACTTTGCTCTCCGCCAAAGTTTCCACCCCTAACTTTTAATTTCTCAAGTACATATTTATCGCCTACATTACAAGTGTCGAGCTCTATGCCATGTCCATTTAAAAATTCTTTCAAAGCCCCATTGCTCATGATAGTAGCTACCACACTGGATTTTAATTTGCCCTGTTCTTTTAAGAAAAGAGCTAAAACTCCAAGCAGGCTATCTCCATTTGCTACTTCACCCTTTTCATCTACCACTACCAAACGATCCGCATCTCCATCAAAAGCAAAACCAACATCTGCACGCAAACGCTTTACTTCAGCGGCTAAATTTGAAGGATACAAGGCTCCACAATTTTCATTGATATTAAGCCCATTAGGTTTATCACTCATCACTATAACTTCAGCTCCCAGTTCTTTAAAAACAGTCGGAGCTACCTTATAAGCCGCTCCATGAGCTACATCTAAAACTACACGCAATGATTTTAGAGTTAAATCCTTAGGGAAGGAATTCTTAATAGAAACAATATATCTTCCTATAACATCATCAATTCTTTTAGCTTGGCCAATTTTCTCCATATCAACTTTAGAGCTTTGGATAAGCTTATCATCATAATAAATTTCTTCAATCTTTTTTTCTATATCTTCGCTAAGCTTATTCCCATGTGCATCAAAAAATTTAATCCCGTTATCATAATAAGGATTGTGTGAAGCTGAAATCATAATACCCGCATCACAACGCATATCTTCAGTTAAAAATGCAATTGCAGGTGTTGGCATAGGGCCTATTTGTATCACATTATATCCTATAGAAGTAAGACCTGAAACAATAGCATTTTCTATCATATAACCACTTCTTCTTGTATCTTTACCTACTAAAATATTATTTGTAACACTCTTATCTTTAAAATAAATTCCAGCGGCCATAGCAAGACGCATAGCTAAAAAACTATCTAAAAATTCGCCCGCTTTTCCACGAACGCCATCTGTCCCAAAAAGTTTCATCATTAAACCTTTCTCAATGAAATTCTAGAAATTATAGCAAAGCTAGGATAAAGAAATTTAAACAAACCCTAAAAAGATTTAGGGTTTGATAAGCCTTATAGTTCAGGCTTTGGAGTTTTTTCTGTAGAAACAGGGAGTTGAGGATAAACCACTGCTGGTTTAGTTCCAGTTAAAGATTTTAAGAAAGTTTCTATACTTTTTGCCTCTTTATCAGAAATTTGAATGCCAAGTTGCACACTACCCATTTCTTTAATTGCATCGGTTAATTTCCATATCGCACCATTGTGGAAATATGGAGCTGTCTCAACTACATTTCTTAAAGTTGGAGTTTTAACCATACCATTTTCATCTCCTTTAAAATCACCCAAATTTGCAAATTTATACTTACCTGCAACCTCAAATGCTTGCATATTTCCACCTAAATTCACACCATTATGACAAGCTACACAACCTTTGTCAATGAAAAGTTTTAAACCTTTTTGCTCCTCTTTAGTTAAAGCTTTTTCATCTCCATTTAAGAAATTATCAAAGCGAGATGGAGTGATTAAAGTTCTTTCAAAATTTGCTATCGCATCAGCAATATTGTCAAAATTCACACCGCTTTTGCCATAAATTTTCTTAAATTCTTTAACATATTCAGGTAAAGAAGCGATTTTTTCTACAGCTAATTTTGCTGGAGTTGCCATTTCAGCTTCAGATTCAATAGGTCCTTTGGCCTGATCCGCTAAAGTTCCTGCACGCCCATCCCAAAATTGAGTCGTGTTTAAAACAGCATTATATACAGTTGGGGAATTTAAATGATGAGGGTTTGCAGTCCATTTATGTCCCACTGCCGCACTAATACCATCAGCTCCACCAAGTCCTAGATTGTGACAGGTATTACATGAAATAATTCCACTTTTTGAAAGGCGAGGCTCAAAATAAAGTTTTTTACCAAGCTCAACTTTATCAAGAGTAAATTCAGTAGCCTTTACTCCATTTGCTTTCAAAATCTCATCCACGCCTTTTTGATCTTTTGGTAAGGCAACTAAACCTGAATTTTTAGCCTCTTCTATAAGACTTTGAGCATTTAAACTTGAAAAAGCAACTAATGATGCAATCAATAACGATTTGACTTTCATTTACAAACTCCTTTACTTTTAGATATAAACTTAAACTAAATAATATAGCTTTATTACTTAAATATTTATAAAAATTATTAAATAATATTAATAATTAATTAATACAAAATATATCCTATTTTTTTGATTTATTTATTTTTTTTGCATATAATGCTTCAATTATTTCTTAAGGTTAATAATGGAAAATTTAATCATTTATGCAATTGCTTATCTTTTAGGCTCTATTCCTTTTGGTTTAATTTTAGCCAAGCAATTTGCTCAAATCAATATACAAAATCAAGGCTCAAAAAGTATAGGCGCAACCAATGTATTAAGGGTTGTTAAAGAAAAAGATCCAGCTTTAGCTAAAAAACTTGCAATCGCTACTATTGTTTTAGACTTTGCAAAAGCAACTATACCCTTACTCGTACTTAAATTTTTAAATTATGATTTAAATTTACTTTGGACTGTCGCAGTTTTAACGGTATTTGGACATTGCTTTTCCATCTATCTTTTATTTGAAGGCGGCAAAGGGGTTGCAACTGGAGCGGGTGCTATGATAGTACTTTTACCTTTGGAACTCATAACAGCATTTATAGTTTGGTTTATCGTGGGTAAAATTTTTAAAATTTCATCCTTAGCGTCTTTATTGGCTTTATTAGTTTTTATAGGAAGTTCTTTTATCTTTAATTATGATATGCAAACTATAAAAACGCATGCACCTGTATTTATTATAGCTTTTATAATCATTTATAAACACTTACCCAATATCAAAAGATTGGTTTTTAAAGAAGAATGCAAAGTCATATAAATATCAAAATGCAGTTTAAATGCATTATAGGAATATTAAAATTTGAACGCAAGAAAAAACAAAAGGTTTGTATTTATCTTACAGCTAAAGCAAATGATTTTTTAGATTATGCCAAGGTATCAAAAAAAATCAAAAAATACTATAAAAAAGAACAATTTCTTGCCCTAGAAGAATCTTTAGAATTTGTTTGTGCAAAATTACATAGAAAATTTCCGCAAATTTACTATATTAAAATCAAAACTTATAAACCTGAAATAATCAAAAATGCAAGAGTTGGTGTAAAATTAAAAAAATTTTATTAAATTTTGTTTAAAGATATCTAAACATTTACTTAAACTATGTTATACTTTTTTAAAAATTTCTTAATGAAGGATATAATGATGAGGATTTTAGTTATAGAGGATGAGATTAGCCTTAATAAAACTATTATAGATAATCTTAATGAATTTGGTTATCAAACTGACTCTTCAGAAAATTTCAAAGACGGTGAATATTTTATCGGTATAAGACACTACGACTTAGTACTTGCAAGCTGGAATTTGCCTGATGGCGATGGTGCAGAACTTGTCAATACAATTAAGCATAAGTCTCCAAGAACTTCTGTGATGATCATGTCTGCAAAAGCAGATAAAGATACAGAAATTAAAGCACTCAAAGCTGGAGCAGATGATTTTGTAAAAAAACCTTTAGATTTTGATATTTTATTGGCCAGAATAGAAGCAAGACTTAGACTTGGTGGTACAAATGTAATCAAAATAGAAGATTTAGTTATTGACCCTGATGAAGAGAAAATAACCTATAAAGGCCAAGATATAGAACTTAAAGGAAAGCCTTTTGAAGTTTTAACTCATTTAGCAAGACATTCAGATCAAATTGTATCTAAAGAACAACTTTTAGATGCTATTTGGGAAGAACCTGAACTTGTTACGCCTAATGTAATTGAAGTAGCGATCAATCAAATACGCCAAAAAATGGACAAACCTTTAAATATCTCTACTATAGAAACTATTAGACGCAGAGGATATCGCTTCTGTTTTCCTAAAAAATCCTAAGCATTTTGCACCCTTTGGTGCAAAATTTTTATCTTTATATTTATTTTTTATATTTTATTTAAGTTTTGTTATTGTATAAACTAAAAATTATTTTTAAAATTTTGAAAGGTGATAATGGCTCTTTTGATTACTAAAGATTGCGTATGTTGTGATGCTTGTAGAGAAGAGTGTCCGGATGAGGCTATTTATGAACATAGTCCTATCTATGTGATTGATGCTGATCTTTGTTCAGAGTGTGTTAATGATTTTTCAGAACCTGCTTGTATAGTGGCATGTCCTTATGAATGTATCATACCTGATCCTGATAATGTTGAAAGCATAGAAGAGTTAAAATTAAAAAATCGTAATAGAGAATTTTAATGGCAAAAAAAACCGCTGTTGTAGACTTAGGATCAAATTCCATTAGAATGGTGGTTTTTGAAAAAACTTCGAGATATAGTTTTTATACTACTTGTGAATACAAACGCAAAGTTAGACTTGGAGAAAATGCTTATAACAATGGCAAAATTCTTCAAGAAGACTCTATGCAAAGGGCTGAAAATGCTCTAGCTTTTTTTAAACAATGTGCGCTCAAACACAAATGTAAAAAAATATTCATTATAGGTACTTCAGCTTTAAGAGATGCTCCAAATTCTAAAGATTTTATTAAAAGAATTAAAGATAAGCTAAACTTAAATATTCGATGTATTGATGGAAAAAACGAAAGTTATCTTGGCGGTCTTGCAACCTTAAATTTATTAAGTCCTTTTAAAGATGGCACCACACTTGACATAGGTGGAGGTTCAAGCGAACTTTGTCTTATAAAAAACAATAAAATCATCTCTTGTATTTCATTAGACTTAGGAACGGTTAGATTAAAAGAATTGTTCTATGATAAAGGTAAAGCAGATGCTTTAGATGATTTTATCAAACCCATTTTAGAACAAATCCCTTCTGAATTTTGCAATCAAAATCTCATTGCAATAGGTGGAAGTTTAAGAGCCATTTCAAATTCCATTATGCAAAAAAACTCTTATCCCTTAAAAAATATACATGATTTTAGATATATGCTCGAAGATGAAAAAGAGCATATCTTGAAGATTTTTAACTCTAAAGCAGATACATTGATTAATTTTGGTATCAAAAAAGATCGTTTTGATACTATTAAAGAGGGTATTTTTATCTTTCTAAAAATAGCAGAAAAACTCAAAGCCAAACAAATCATTACTAGCGGGGTAGGCATTCGCGAGGGTGTGTACTTGCAAGATTTGCTACGCCCTAAACACACTTTTCCTGTAAATTTTAACCCTAGTTTAAAATCTCTACAAGATAGATTTCTTCAAGGAAATATAAACAACAAAACACCTTATTTTTCTATACAAATTTTTAAAGTCTTACAGGGTCTTCATAAAATCCATGAAAAATATCAACAAAGCCTATTAAATGCCGCAAAACTTTGTCATTTGGGTGAATATTTGAATTTTTACTTTACTAATGAACACTCTGCATATTTTATTTTAAATGGATTAAATTATGGCTTTTCACACCAAGAAAAAGTGTTGATTGCAACTCTTATTAAATTAAATGGCAAGAAGGTGAATCCTTATAATCTTGAGCCCTATAGACAGCTTTTGCCAAACACACATATCATTTCTTGGTTGAATTTTATTCTTAGCTTAGCTAAAATACTAAGCACAAATGAAAATAAAATCGAAATTGCTTTTGCCAACAATACACTTTATATTTATAGTGAGTCAAAAATTCTTGATCTACCTAAAGATGAACTGAAAAAAATCACCAAACCAGCCACGATAGCCTTAGCTATCAATCAAAAGCCTTAAGATTTTTTATTCTTTTGGCGTTGCTCTATAAGACTTTGGATACGCTTTTTATTCTCTTCAAAGAAAGAATCAAAATTTTTTTCAGATTTTTCTGTAACCTTTGGCTCATAATCTGGAATTTCAATCTCTTCTAATACAATATTAGAATTGCCCACTATCATAGTATAACGCTTGCTTGCGTATTCAAAAACTATCAATTGATTATTTTTATCTAAAAATCTTTGAAATACCATACGAAAATCTCTAGAAACACCCGTATTTTTAAAAGCTAAAGTTCTCTTAAGCCACCAAAGCACTATAAGCAAGACAAATAAAACCAGCATTACTAAAATGTAATTTGTATAATCATAGCCTTCTAAGCTTGTCTTTTTAGAATTTAAAATCGGCTCTTCATTTGTACTTAAATTGCTTTGTTCAGGATTTATACTTTCTTTACCTTGCTGAACCGCTCTTATCCTAACTCCAAATTTATCATTAATAGAGCTTAATTCTAAGGAGATTGGCTCTTTGTTCTGTAGCATGATATATGTATTATTATCTTTAGAACTGATACCGATCTTATCCACAAGTCCTGAATTTAAACTTTTGAGTTCTTCTTTGCTGTATTTTAAATCACTCAAGGTTAAAAGAGTAAGATTTTTTTCTTTTTTCTGAGAAATTTTACCCCCATAAGCACTATCAAAAGATAGCATTAAATCTACTCTATCATTTCTATCGTAAATATTATAACTGATTAATTCTACAGCAAAAAGGGGCAGTGCGAGTATGCTTAATAATAAAACTTTCATTAAATTTCTTTTTTGAAATATTGAAGTACGGTTTTAGAATCTAGAATTTCATTAATTCTAATTGCTAAATTTTTCTCATAAACCATAACTTCGCCCTTACCAAAGATACGCTTATTGATATACAATTCAACACTTTCCCCAGCAGGTTTTTCAAGATCGATAACCGAACCTACTTCAAGTTTTAAAAGTTCAGCTACACTCATATTGGTAGTGCCAAGCTCACTAACAAAATCTACTGTGATATCTAAGATATCTTCATAAGACTGCAAAAGTCCATGACGATCTCCAAAATCAATGTCGCTGCCCATTATTTACAATATCCTATTCTAAAATAATGATTTTCAAAGCTATAAGTTAAAGATTCATCTAATATAATAGATGAAAAATCAACCCTACCTAAATACTCTGGTATGCCAAGTTTATACTCATCATCTCCCTTAGCATCATTGAGTAAATTTTTTGCATAACCTATGATTTGATTGGCGCATTCTTTACTTAAATCACACCAATCATCTTCTTTAAATTTTTCATCACGAACTAAAACATTAGCAATTGTTTGTAGAAATTCTTTTGGAAAAAATAAATAAAAATGATATTCTCTACCACTTTTTTCCATTACAGGAATACTGGCTCCATAAAGTTCACCTACTATATCTTCAGCCTTTTCGATATGAAGTCTTAGGATATGTTCAAAAAAATGTGTTATTGAATATTCAAGAACTTTCAACATAATATCACCTTTATAAAAAACTTAATTAAAAATTATAGTAAATATAAAATAAAAATATGTTTTAAAAAATTATTTTTCAAAAATTTCTTCTACACCTTTTAAAATTTGATTTACATCATTGCTTGCAAAAAGCTTTACTATATTCGTTCCTACTATCACTCCATCGGCTAGTTTACGCATATTTCTTACATCTGTGTTATTTTTTACCCCAAAACCAACATAAATAGGCAGTTGTGTGAAAGATCGGATTTCTTGTATTTTTTCTTGCAAAAGTTTATTATCCGCACTTTGTCCTCCTGTTATGCCTACACTAGCAAGTAAATAAATAAAACCCTTAGCATTTTTTACAAGTTCTTTAACACGCTCTTTAGGAGTTGTAATGCTTACAAGAGTAATCAAAGCTATGTCATACTTTTGACATTCTTTATACAAAGGCTTACTTTCTTCATAACTTAGCTCAGGAACTATCAAAGCAGAAATTCCCAAAGCCTTGGCTTTTTTAACAAAATTTTCTAAGCCGTAGGAAAAAATTAAATTATAATACACCATAAAAACAAGGGCTTTTTTTGTTTTTATTTTGGCTAAAAGCTCAAATATTTTATGAATGTCTGCGCCTTGTTCTAAGGCAATTTTTGCAGCATTGGCGATGATCTCACCATCAGCAATAGGATCACTATATGCGATTCCTAATTCCAAAACATCGATCGAACTTTCATCCAAACGCTTTAAAAACTCTTCACTAATTTTTAAATTTGGATAGCCTAAAACCATATAAGCTACATTTGCCTTATCCTTGTAAAATTTTGTAAAATCAACCATAAATTGTTCCTTTTTTATATTCTCTAATCGTTTGCATATCTTTATCGCCTCTACCTGATAAATTAACCACTATCACGCTCTTTTTGTTTAACTTAGGACAAAGTTTTTCCAAAAATGCCAAAGCATGAGAACTCTCAATAGCAGGGATAATCCCCTCTTCCTTACAAAGCATTTTTAAAGCCATCATGCATTCTTCATCGGTAATGGCATAATATTTTGCCCTACCGCTTTGAGATAAAAAAGCATGCAAAGGACCAATTCCTGGATAATCAAGTCCCGCAGAAACACTATGCACAGGTAAGATGTTTCCTAATTCATCTTGCAAAACCTTCGTTTTCATACCATGGATAATACCTGTTTTTCCCTTGGTTAAAGTTGCTGCATGATAAAGGGTGTCAACACCCAATCCCCCTGCTTCAATTCCAATAAGATTTACACTCTCATCTTTGATAAATTCGTAAAAAATTCCACCCGCATTACTTCCACCTCCTACTGCAGCGATGATATAATCTACTTTTTTACCTAATTTTTTAAGTTGACTTTTGCATTCTTTTCCTATAACACTTTGAAAATGTGTAACCATTTTAGGGTAAGGATAAGGTCCTACAGCACTTCCAACTACATAAAAAAGATTTTTAATATCCCCCACCCAAGCTTGGATAGCAGCAGTTGTAGCTTCTTTTAAGGTTTTAAGTCCACTTTGTATAGCATTAACCTTAGCTCCTAAAAGCTCCATTTTATAAACATTTAAAGCTTGTCGTTGCACATCAGTCGCTCCCATGTAAATTTCACACTCAAGTCCTAAAAGTGCTGCAGCAGTAGCAGTTGCTAATCCATGCTGCCCTGCCCCTGTTTCGGCAATGATTTTTTTCTTACCCATTTTTTTTGCTAAAAGTGCTTGAGCTATAGCATTGTTGATTTTATGTGCTCCTGTATGGTTTAAATCTTCACGCTTAAGATAAATTTCATGTCCGTATTTTTTACTTAAATTTCGAGCAAAATAAAGCGGAGTGGGGCGTCCTACATAAGTAGTTAAAAGGTCTTGAAGCTCTTTTTTAAAGGCTTTATCTTGTGCAAATTTTAAAAAAGCATCTTCAAGCTCATTTAAAGCAAACATCGCACTCTCAGGCAAAAACTGCCCACCAAATTCACCATAATACGCCTTTTTCATTTTCTCACCTCCTTTAAAATATACTTGATTTTTTCCACATCTTTTAAATGATTTTCCTTTTCTATCTTTGAATTTAAGTCTATGATTTTTGGTTTTAAACTTAAAGCTTCATTGATATTATGAGTTCCTATGCCTCCTGCTAAGGCAAAATCTTTTTTAAAGTCTTTCAAAAGATCCCAGTTAAAACTTTCCCCATTGCCTCCATGAAATTTTCCCTTAGTATCAAATAAAATTAAATCCGCATAAATATTTTCTTCCAATTCCAAACGATCCCCTACACTTAAAACCTGCCAAACAAAAACTCCACTTTCTTTTAAGGTTTTAAACTCAAATTCACTGATTTTTCTATGAATTTGCACTCCATCAAGCTTTGCTTGTTTGATTGCTTTTAAAATAAATTCCAAATTTTCATCGACAAAAACTCCTACACTCTTTTTAAATCCCGCATGGATGATATCGCTTAAATTCATTGCTTGTTCTAAACTAAGCTGTCTAGGGCTTTTTGCAAAAATAAGCCCCATGAAATCGACATTTAATTCAGCGATTTCCTTGGCATTATTTTCATCCTTAATGCCACAAATTTTAAGCTTTGTCATTTAGACTCCTAAAATACTCCATCACCTTGCCAGAATATATAGCCTCTAAAATAATATCTTTTGCTTTTAAAGGTGTTGAAACTTTGTTGGCTGTATAAAGTGCGAACATAGAATTTAAAACCACGATATCAAATTTAGCCCCTTGTATTTTTCCACTTAAGATATCTTTTAAATCCTTAGCATTTTCATAAGCATTGCCACCCATAATCTCACTATGAAAAGCTCGCTTAAAACCAAATTGTTCGGGTGTAACGCCGTATTCATAAATTTCACCCTCTCTTACTTCAAAAATCTTTGTTTCATCGCAAATACTGATCTCATCCATGCCATCATTGCCACGCACCACCAAAGCTCTTTTTCGTCCTAGTGATCTTAAAACTTCAGCCAAAAGCTTATGCACAGGTGCATGATAATTTCCCATCATTTGATATTTAAGCTTTAAATTAGGATGAAGCAAAGGTCCTAAAACATTAAATACAGTTCTTATGCCAAGCTTTGCCCTAAGCTCTCTTAGCTCACCTACTAAAGGATGAAAATACGGGGCATGAAAAAAGGCTAAATTTTTATTTTGCAAATCATTTAAAGCACATTCTAAATTATCAGGAATTTTTACATCTAAAGCATCTAAAACATCGGTGCTTCCACTTGAACTAGAAATCGCTCTGTTTCCATGTTTTGCTACTTTTACCCCCAAAGCTGCTAAAATAAAAGCACTTGCTGTTGAAACATTGATACTTTTAAAATTATCTCCTCCAGTACCACATATATCTATCATATCGCTTTCATCACTAAAGGTTTTAGAATAACGCAAAATTTCACGCACAAGACTGCTTAATGATTTTTGATTGAGGGATTTTTCACTGATTAAAACAAGTAAAGCAGCCGCTTGTAAAGGCTCATAATCCCTGCTCATAATAATCTTGCAAATTTCTGAAAAATCTTCACTTTCTAAATAATGATTTTCACTCATTTTTTGCAAATAAAATCCAAGAGTATGTTTTTTATCCTGAACTGCTTTTTCTTGATTTAAAAAATTAGCAAAAATTTTGATTCCGTATTCGCTAAAATAACTTTCAGGATGAAACTGCACGCCAAAATAAGGTAAAGTTTTATGTTTTATAGCCATGATAACATTATCATCACTCAAAGCCAAAATTTCAAAATCATCGGGCAAAATTTTAACTTCTAAAGAGTGATAACGCATCACACTTACCTCATCTTCAAAATCTTTAAAAATTGTATCTTTATTATAAATTTTAATTAAGGAATTTTTTGCATGCATAGGGTTTTGCAATTTAGCAATTTCGGCCTTAAAACTAAAACCCAAAGCTTGATGTCCTAAGCAAATTCCAAGCGTAGGGATGTTGAGTCGTGATTTAAAAATTTCAAGACACACTCCACTATCTTTTGGGTGTTTTGGACCAGGACTTAAAATGATATAGTTTGGATTTAAAGCTTTGATTTCATCAAGAGTGATTTTATCGTTTCGAACAACTAAAATTTCACCCTTGTATACATTTTCGAGCATGGATTTGATATTGAAAACAAAAGAATCATAATTATCAATTAAAAGTATCATCTTAACTCCTTTTAGCCATTTTTTCAAAACTTACTAATAAAGCTTTACGCTTAGCGCAAATTTCTTCATATTCTTTTTGTGGATCACTTTGTAAAACTATACCCGCTCCACTTGCTATAAAAGCTTTATTTTCTTTAAAAAAAGCCGATCTTATGGTAATAGCTAAAACCACATCTTCATTAAAATTTAAAAACCCAACAGCGCCTCCATAAACTCCTCTGTCTAAATTTTCAAGCTCATTGATAATTTCTAAAGCTCTAATCTTTGGGGCACCACTTAAAGTTCCTGCTGGAAAAACCGCTCCTATAATATCAAAAATATTGGCTTGCTTATCCATCGTCGCATAAACTTCACTGACTATATGCATGACAAATTTATTTCTTGTTATACTAAAAAGATTTTCAACTCGCGTATTTGTACCGAATTTAGATGCATCATTTCTAGCTAAATCAACAAGCATTTTATGCTCACTCAATTCTTTTTCATCGCTTAAAAGATCTTTTTCTAATTTTAAAATATCTGAATTTTCATCCAAATTTCGAGTACCTGCTATAGGAGCTAAAAAAATTTCTTTGTTTTTTATTTTCAGTAAAAACTCTGGAGAAGAACCTAACACAACCCCATATTGAGTCGGAAAATAAAACATATAAGCACTAGGATTTAACTCACTTAAAGTTTCATAAAATTCAAAACTATCAAAATTATGCTCTATGCAAAGCTGCTTGCTTAAAACCACTTGAAAAATATCTCCGCTTAAAAGATATTCCTTGGCTTTTTCCACACTTTGGATAAAATCTCTTTTTTCTTCTTGAAAATCCTGCAAGATTTTATATTCGCAAACTTTTTTATCGAAAACAAAATCTTCTTTTAAAAAATCAAAATACTTATTTTCTCCGTATTTAAAAAACATTTTGCTAGTTTTTTCATAAACCAAATAAGCTTTAGCATTGGCAAATAAAAAATTTGGAAAATCATAATTTTTATTTTCATTTGAGGGTAAATTCTCAAACAAAGAAATAAAATTTGCACTAAAAACACCAAAAAATCCAGAATATTTGCAAATTTGCTCCCTTGAAGCATTTTCATAAAATTTCGCCTTTAATTCGCTAAGAGTGATATCCTTAGCATCATAAAAATCGCAATCAATACCTATAATAACCCTGGTAGAATCTTCAGCAAAGTAAGAAGAAGGAAATTCTTTTAAAATTTGCCTATAATATAAATTTGCTTTCATTTCAAGCATAATACAACCTTTATAAAAAATAAAATAAAAAAATATTGAGAAGTTAAAAAAAGAAGCTTAGAAGCGCCAAGAACGAAGAGTGTGTGTTGATACTAAAATTAAAGAATTATTTAAAAAATCGTTTTCATTCATCTTCTACCTTTCAAAAAATTAAGCCTCATTTTAAACTATGATGACTTTTATTAATTTTAGAGAAAAAAACATAAAATTATCCTTTAATATTTATTTCATTTTCAAAAAAATAAATCCATGTAACTCTGTGGAAAATATTTTGTCAAAATAAGCCTTGTAAAACATTATAAAAAATTTTAAAACTAAGATAAGCTTGATAAGATAAAATTACTCCTTATTTAATCAACAAACGATATAAATTTAGGAAAAAGTATGAATTTTGCAGATTTGCCTTATATCTTTATAGGTATATTTTCAGGTATTACTTCAGGACTTTTTGGCATAGGTGGGGGAATGATTATCGTGCCCTCAATGTTTGCTTTAGGAGCAAGTGCTCATCATGCTATTGGAATTTCTGTATTACAGATGATCTTTGCGGCCATTTTTGGTTCTTATATTAATTATAAAAAAAAGAATTTAAATCTCAAAGATGGTATTGTTATAGGACTGGGCGGTCTTTTGGGGGCAAGTTTTAGTGGAATTTTATTACAAGCCTTAAGCGATGTAGCTCTTACTGCTATATTTTTAGGAGTAAGTTGTGTATTTTTTATCAAATATGCCTTTGGCATCAAAGAAAGTGTTGTAAAAAGCCATAAAAGCGTATGGGTTAAAAATGGAATTTTATTTATAGCGGGAGCTTTTACGGGAATTTTTGCTATTTCTTTAGGTATAGGCGGAGGGCTTTTAATCGCTCCAATTTTAGCTTGTTTCTTAGGCTATGATAGCAAAAAAGTGGTTTCGCTTTCTTTATTTTTTGTTATTTTTGCTTCAATCTCTGGTATCATCTCTTTTGCAAATTCAGGTGTAATTGACGCTGAAGTTATCCACAAAGGTGTTTTAGTAGGTTTTGCTTCTATGATAGGTGTTTTTATAGGTATAAAAATCATAGAAAAAATGCATATTTCAGCTCATAGAAAAATTTTACTTTGCGTATATGCTTTATCCATACTTGCAACCACTCTTTCTCTGCTTAGAAAACTTGGAATTTTAGCATTTTAATCCATTAAAATGCTAAAAAATTTAAAAACATAATTTTTATATTTTTATGTTAAAATGTTAAATTTATTTAATGCTTAGGAAAAACTTATGAATGATACGATAAAAATCATTGGCGCAAAGGAAAATAATCTTAAAAATATTCATCTTGAAATTCCAAAAAATAAACTCATTGTTTTTACAGGATTAAGCGGTAGCGGAAAATCAACCCTTGCTTTTGGCACACTCTATGCCGAAGGTCAACGCCGTTATATAGAAAGTTTGAGTGCTTATGCAAGACAATTTTTAGACAAGGTAGGCAAACCCGATGTGGATAAAATCGAAGGTTTAACCCCTGCTATTGCGATTGATCAAAAAACCACTTCTAAAAATCCGCGTTCTACAGTCGGAACCATCACTGAAATTTATGATTATTTAAGACTTTTATATGCAAGAGTGGGCATTCAGCATTGCCATCAATGCGGACAAAAAATCTCATCTATGAGTGCAAGTGATATAGTAGGAGAAATTTTAAAATTTCCAAAAGGAGCTAAAATCATCATCTACGCTCCTTTGGTGCGTGAAAAAAAAGGAACTTATGCGGATTTACTTGAAAATTTGCGCAATAAAGGCTATGTAAGAGCGCAAATTGATGGGGTTTTAGTAAGACTTGATGAAGATATAGAACTTTCAAAAACTAAAAAACATACGATAAAACTCGTCATTGATAGACTCGAAATACAAGAAGATCTACTTTCTCGCCTTGCAAGCGATATAGAAAAAGGTTTGGAAGAAAGCTTTGGAGAAATCGAGATAGAAGTCTTAAATCCCGATGAAGTAGGACTTAATAAGCACTATCACTTTAGCGAACACTCCGCTTGCTTTGCTTGTAAAATTTCCTTTGTTCCTCTTGAGCCTTTAAGTTTTTCTTTTAACTCTCCAAAAGGGGCTTGTGAAGCCTGTGATGGACTTGGAATTCGCTATACCCTAGATATGAAAAAAATCATCGATGAAAGCCTAAGTCTTGAAAATGGCGCGGTAAAAATAATGTATGGATTTAACAAAAGCTATTATTATAAATTTTTAATTGCTTTTTGCGAGCAAAATGAAATTCCTATTAAACTCCCTTTTGCTGAACTTAGCGAAGAACAAAAACGCCTTGTGCTATACGGAAATGCAAAAACCATTGACTTTTTTTGGAAAAGAAATCGCCTCAAACGCACCTTTGAAGGTGTGGTAAAAATGGCTTATGAAATGCTAAAAGATGAAAAAGACTTAGCAGAATACATGAGTGAAAAAATTTGCAAAGATTGTGCAGGTCATCGTTTAAAACCTGAAAGTTTAGCCGTAAAAGTAGCCTCTAAAGGACTAGGCGAAATTTTAGATATGAGTATAGAAGATAGCACTAGCTTTTTTGCAAATAAGAAAAATTTCTCTTATTTAAGCGAGCAAGAAAGACTTATCTCTGAACCCATATTAAAAGAAATCAACGAAAGACTTTTCTTTTTATATGATGTAGGACTAGGCTATTTATCTTTAGGACGCGATGCAAGGACGATTAGCGGAGGTGAGGCACAAAGAATTCGCATCGCTTCACAAATTGGCAGTGGTTTAAGTGGGGTGATGTATGTTTTAGATGAACCTAGTATCGGACTTCATGAAAGAGATACAGCAAAACTCATTAAAACCTTAAGAAATTTACAACAAAAAGGCAATACTCTAATTGTCGTAGAGCACGATAAAATGACTATAGAAGAAGCTGATTTTATCGTAGATATTGGCCCAAAAGCAGGAAAATTTGGAGGCGAAGTGGTATTTGCTGGAACTTATAAAGAACTTTTAAAAAGCAAAAGTGAAACCGCACTTTATATGAACGGCAAGAAGCAAATTTCACAGCTTCAAAACAGAGAACAAAAAGAATGGCTAGAACTTAAAAATGTAAATATCAATAATATCAAAGATCTAAGCGTTTCTTTTCCTTTGCAAAATTTAGTCGCGATCACAGGTGTTTCAGGATCTGGAAAAAGCTCTCTCATACTTCAAACCTTACTGCCTTTTGCACAAGAAGAATTAAACCGCGCCAAAAAAGTAAAGAAATTAGGTGGGGTGCAGATTGAAGGGCTTGAAAAACTAGATAAGGTGATTTATCTTGATCAAAGTCCTATAGGACGAACCCCGCGATCAAATCCTGCTACTTATACAGGTGCCATGGATGAAATTCGCAATCTTTTTGCTGCTACCAAAGAAGCTAAAATGCGAGGCTATAAAGCGGGGCGTTTTTCTTTTAATGTTAAGGGTGGAAGATGTGAGAAATGCAGTGGCGATGGAGAGATTAAAATAGAAATGCACTTCTTGCCCGATGTAATGGTGGTTTGCGATACTTGCCATGGCAAACGCTATAATGATGCCACACTAGAGATTAAATACAAAGGTAAAAATATCAGTGAAATTTTAAATATGAGCGTTTTAGAAGCAAGTGAATTTTTTGCAGCTGTGCCAAAAATCAAACAAAAACTTGATACCTTAGTAAAAGTCGGACTTGATTATCTTACCCTAGGACAAAATGCAACGACTTTAAGTGGGGGTGAAGCGCAAAGGATAAAACTTGCAAAAGAATTAAGCCGCAGTGACACAGGAAAAACGCTTTACATACTTGATGAGCCGACCACAGGGCTACATTTTGAAGATGTCAATAAACTCATTTTAGTTTTACAACACTTAGTCGATCTTAAAAATTCTGTTTTTGTGATAGAGCATAATTTAGATGTGATTAAAAATGCTGATTATATCATCGATATGGGTCCAGAAGGCGGAGTAAAGGGTGGAAAAATCATTAGTACAGGAAGCGTGGAAAAAGTTGCAAAAGATCATAAGAAAACAAAATCTTATACAGGATATTATTTGGATTTAGAGCTTAAAAACGCAAAGAGTTAAAATGACACAGGAACAAAAAATATCATTTTTTAAGATTAAAAGATTAAGTATTTATATATTTTTTTGTGCTTTATATAATTTTTTTTACTTTTTTTCTTATGAAAATGTGGGAAGTTTACATTGTGAATTTCTTTGTATCAGCGGTAGATTTTTATGCTTTTTTTCTTGGATTTATATAGTTCTTGCTTTTATTTTTATGGTGGCAAGAATTTATTTTTTATTTTCTTCTAAGAAAATTTTAATTTATTTTTTGCTTGCCATTATAAGCCTTGGCTCATCTTTTTTTCTTTTGGAAAATAAAATTTTATTTTTAGGGCTTTTAGCTTTATTTTTCGTTTTTTATTTTTTATTTTCACTCACTCTTGCTTCGCTTTTTAAAGAAGTGAAAATGTCCTTTTATTTTGTGTTTTTATGTATGCTTTTAGCATTTTTATTTTTTGAGAAATTAAGCTTTTTATTTTTCTTTCTTGCTTTACATTTTTTAACTTTTGCTTATGCTTTTGATAGGTATGAAACTTTAAAAAAGCTGTATTGAGTTCAATTTTAAAGGAAAAAAATGTCAAATTTAAACTTTCATCAAATGTTTGAAATTCAAAGACAAAATGATTTTAAAAGTATCAAAAAGCTTGCGTGGGTAGTTTTTATAAGTTTTTTACTTTGTGTTTGTTTTCAGTTTTTACCCATTATTCTTGATTTTGCCTATGATTTAAAATTGTTGAAATTTAATTCTAACACTAATATTTTAGCTATGGTTTTTAATGCAATTTTTTTAATTTCTTATTTGATTATGATTTTAAAACTTTATTTTGTAAGTCAAAGTAAGGTTTTATTGATCAGTTTTTTTATAGCTGCATTTACTCAATTTATCGCTTTATTAAGCTTGAATTATCTTATTGCTAGTCCTGTTGTTGATAAGATATTACGTATTTTTCTATATGGCTTTTCTTTTTTATGTCTTGCAATAGCCATTTTTTGTACTTTTATATTTTTTAAGACTTTAAAAACTTTATGTGAAAATAAGATTTATTTTAAACTTTGTTTTATTTTCAAAAGTGCGATTTTGATAATTATCTATATACTTATGTTTGTTCTAATTTATAGCGAGCATTCTCTTGCTTTAATTATCGCTTATTTTATGATTTTTTTCTTTGCAGGCTTATTATTTACCATTTATTACGCACTATTTGCTTTCGCGCTTAGTAAAAACCAAAATATCAAATTATCCCAAACTTAAAGCTTATATCCAATGAAAAAGAAAATATTTAAATTTAGTATTTTATTTACCATTTTTATAAGTCTAAGCCAGAGTGCTTTGGTTTTTATTTTTAATCATTATTTAATTATTGATTATAGTGCTTATGAAACACTGCCACAAAGCTTTGCAATGCTAAATTTAGCCGATCAAAAACTTTATCATTTAACGCAAAATTTACGCTTTTTACATTCTATTTTAGCTTTTTTATTAATAATATCATTTTTCTTTGTGCATTTATTTTTCTTTTATATTTCCAGAAAAGAAAAATTTATACCTTATTCCTTTTTTTGTTTTGTGCTTATGGTAATAAGTGCTATTGCTAATTTACTTGAAGGTATAGAGCAAAAAGAAAGTATTTTTTGGTATTACAAGGCATTTCTTGATGTTGGTGTTTGTTTAATTTATCTTTTGTTTTTAGATAAATTTTTTCAAAGTCACCTTTTTAAAATCTTTTTTGTATGTGCTTGCTTGTGTACAATTTTAACAGAATTTAAATTTATGGATTTTACCACGCCTTTTGTTTTGCCTATTTATCTTTTTATTTTATTGATTTTAATGCGTAAAAAGAGCTTTAATGTTTGATTTTTTATATAATGATATTAGCTACTTAGGGCTTTTTATCGTATGTTTTCTTTCAAGCACGCTTTTGCCTCTTGCAAGTGAAGCCTTTGTTGTAGCTTTTATAAAACTTGATTTTAATGCTCATTTAGTTTTATTTATAGCTACTTTAGGCAATACCCTAGGAAGCTTAAGCACCTATGCTCTAGCCTATCTTGGCAAAGAAAAAATTTTAGAAAAATATTTTTCCAAATCTTTAAAAAAGCTTGATAAATTCAATGCAAATTTTACTAAATTTGGAAGTCTTTATGCTTTTTTAACCTTTTTACCCTTAATAGGCGATATCTTTGCTTTAGGCCTTGGTTTTGCAAAATACCCTTTCATCAAAGCTTGTTTTTTCATAAGTCTTGGCAAATTAAGCCGCTATATTTTTATAATTTTTATCGCTAATTCTTTATAAAAATCATCAATCTTTAAAGTGAATTTTGGGATAATAATTTAAAACCCACTAAGAAAGACAACCATGAAAACTTTAACTATTATCGATACTTTTGGCTTCTTTTTTCGTCTTTATTATGCACTCAAAGGATTTAAAAATTCTCAAGGACAAGCTAGTGGAATGATTAGCGGTTTTGCTAATTTTATCTATAGTCTTAAAAACGAATATAAAAGCGATTATATTATTTTTGCACTAGATTCTAAGGGCAAGACATTTCGTAGCGATATTGATCCAAATTATAAAAAAAATCGCACCCCGCCCCCACCCGAACTTTTGGAACAAATTCCAATTTGTATAGAAATGATAGAAAAAATGGGCTTTATGAGTGCCTCTTACGAGGGTTATGAGGCAGATGATATCATCGCTTCAGTGGTTAAAACTTGTAAAGATAAAGATATTTTTGTACGCATTATAACACAGGATAAAGATCTTTATCAGCTTATAAAAGATGGTAAAACAAGTATTTATAGCCCTATTTCAAAAAATGACTATGATGAAGAAGCTTGCTTTGAGAAATACGGTGTCAAACCTTATCAAATTAAAGATTTTTTAGCCTTATGTGGAGATAGCTCGGATAATATCCCAGGAGTTAAAGGCATAGGAGCAAAAGGTGCTAAGACATTGCTTGATGAGTTTGGAAGTATCGAAGGCATTTATGAAAATTTGACTCTAGTACGCAATGAAAGAAGTCGTAAATTGCTTCTAGAAGGTAAAGAAAATGCTTTTCTTAGTAAAAAACTTGCTTCTTTGTATGAGGATTTAGAAGTAAGCAACTTGTTAGAAAAAGCTGATTTTCCTCAAGATGAGCCTCTTTTAAAAATTCTTGAAATTTTAGAGCATTATGAACTCAATGTCTTACTTAAAAAACTTCGCCAAAACCCCGATAATAAAGATAAAAATTTAGGCTTTAAAGCCACTCTTATCCAAGATGAAGACAAACTCTTTGAAATTTTAAATTCTCTTGAACAAGAAAGTATCATAGCTTTTGATACTGAAACCACAAGCATTGATACCAAAGAAGCAAAAATTGTAGGATTTAGTTTTTGTATGAGTGAAAATGAAGCCTTTTATGTACCTCTTACTCATAATTATTTAGGTGTGGGTAAGCAAGTATCATTACAAAGCGCTAAAAAAGCTATAGAGCTTATTTTTAAACATTTTATCATAGGGCATAATCTTAAATATGATTTTAAAATCATAGAAAATAATTTTAAACTCTCTTTGCCGCAAAAATATGCTGATACTATGATTTTAGCATGGCTTAAAAACCCTTCCTTAAGAGTCAATATGGATGATTTGGCTCTAAGACTTTTTAATTATGAAACCTTACATTTTGAAAGTCTTGTAAAAAAAGGAGAAAATTTTGCAAGCGTAGAGCTTGAAAAAGCTTGCAAGTATGCAGCTGAAGATGCTTATATCACTTTAAGATTTTATCTTTATTTTTTAAAAAATCTTGAACCTCATTTGCTTGATCTTGCTAAAAATTATGAATTTGATTTTATTAAAATTATTATGATGATGGAAGAAAATGGCATAAAACTCGATACGCATGCTCTTGAAATTCTCATGAAAAAATTTGAATCTGAAATTAAAATTTTAAGCGAAGAAATCTATGCTTTATGTGAAGATAGATTCAATCTTAATTCCCCAAAACAAGTAGGCGATATACTTTTTGAAAAACTCAAGCTTCCAAGTGGAAAAAAAGGTAAGACAGGGTATTCTACCGATGAAAAAGTCTTAAATGAACTTCTCGATAAACATCCTGTTATTTCTAAAATTTTAGATTATAGAGAACTGGCCAAGCTTTATTCGACTTATTGCGAGCCCTTGTTAAAACTTGCTTTAAAAGATGAAAATTCAAGAATTTATTCGAGCTTTTTACAAACAGGTACTGCTACAGGCCGTCTTTCATCTAAAGATCCCAATTTACAAAATATCCCCGCGCATGGACAATATGCAAAAGATTATAAATCCTGCTTTATAGCCAAAGAGGGATTTAGTTTTATCAGCCTTGATTATTCTCAAATCGAACTTAGAATGCTAGCGCACTTTAGCGAAGATGAAAAACTTTTAAATGCTTTTAAAAACGATGAGGATATACATGCAAGAACCGCTATAATGATATTTGGCGAGAGTAATTATGAAACAAGAAGTATAGCAAAAAGTATTAATTTTGGCTTGATTTATGGTATGGGTTATAAAACCTTAAGCAAAAATCTAAAAATTGAAGCCAACTTAGCTAAAACCTATATAGAAAAATATTTTGAAAATTTTACTAGCATTAAAAGTTATTTCGAAAAAGTAAAAAATGAAGCCAAGGCTAATGGTTTTATTAGCACCTTAAGCGGACGTAAACGCTATTTTGACTTTGAAAATGCTAAGCCCATGCAAGTGGCTATGTATGAAAGAGAGAGTATAAATTCGATTTTACAAGGATCAGCTGCAGATATTATAAAATTTGCCATGCTAGAAATTGCTAAAATTTTAAATCAAGATAAAAGGCTTATCTTGCAAATTCACGATGAACTTATCTTTGAAGTTAAAGATGAATTATGTGAAAATTTTGTGAAAAAAACTAGTGATATTATGGAAAATATAGTAAAATTAAAGGTAAAATTAAAAACAAGCTCAAGTATCGCCAAAAAATGGGGCGATTTAAAATAATCAAGGAGTGATTTAATGGATCTTTCAACCATATTAGGAATGGTTCTTGCAGTAACTAGTATCTCAGTAGGAGATATACTCGAGGGAGGAAATCCTCTGCATGTTATCCACCTTTCTTCTTTTCTAATCGTTATGCCAACGGCAGCTTTTTGTGCCATGACTTCAACTCATAAAAAAATTGTAAAAGCAGCCTATAAAGAACTTAAAATCGTTTTTAAAGGTTCAGGTGTAAATCTACCTGAAAGAATAGCTCAGCTTATCGAATTCGCAATTATTGCACGCCGAGATGGTCTTTTGGCTTTAGAATCAAGAACAAATGAAATTGAAAATGAATTTTTAAGAAATGCTATGATGATGCTAGTAGATGGAAAAAGTTTTGAAGAAATTCATGAAAGTATGGAAATTCAAACCGAACAACTTGAAGAACACTATAAAGAATGTGCAGAATACTGGATAATCTTTGGTGAAACTTGTCCTACTATGGGACTTGTTGGAGCGGTTTTTGGGTTGATTTTAGCACTGAAACTTCTAGATAATCCTCAAGCAATGGCAGCAGGTATTTCAGGTGCTTTTACGGCTACGGTTACAGGTATTTTCGGTGCATATGCACTTTTTGCTCCTTGGGGAAGAAAGATGAAAGCTAATGGTATGGATCTTGTAAAAGAGCAAATTGTCATTACTGAAGCTATAAAAGGAATTGCAGAAGGTGCTAATCCTAGAGATTTAGAAGCTAAACTTTTTAACTTCTTAAGTCACGATGATCCAAGAATTTCACAATTTGACAAAGGTTAAAAATGGCTAAAAAACACAAATGTCCAGAATGTCCAGCAGGTGAAAAATGGGCTGTGCCTTATGCAGACTTTCTAAGTTTGCTTTTGGCGCTTTTTATTGCTCTTTGGGCAATTTCTAAAACAAATCCAGCTAAAGTAGAAGCACTGAAAACCGAATTTGTAAAAATCTTTGATTATACTGCAACCCAAACCGTGCAACAAGAAACACAAGATACTTATAAATATAAGGGTTCTCAAGAAGAAAAAGAAGATGAATTGAGCAAACTTAAACAAATGGCCGTAAATCAACAAGAAGTTATTAAAAAACTTCAAGCCGCTCTTGATCAATCCGAAAATCAAGAAATACTTAACCTACCTTCCAAGGTTGAATTTGAAAGAGGAAGTGCACAAATAGTATCTGCAGATATTCAAGATTATCTTAAACGCATTGCTCAGCTTATTTCATACTTACCTCCTCAAATAGAAATTGAAATCAGAGGTTATACTGACAATAGTGACTCAGCCTTAAGAAGCTATGATCTAGGCTATACAAGAGCAGAAAATGTTTTAAAATATCTTATAGAAGGCGGAGTTAGCACCAAAAATATAAACCTTAAAAGCTATGGATTAAATAGTCCCATCAATGGAAATCCACAAGCTTTAGAAAACAATAGAGTGCAAATTTATTTTAAAGTAGATATTAAGGATAATGACGCAAAACAATCAGTGCTTGATCTTATAGAAAAAAGCAAATAATAAAATTTATTTGCTTAATTATTTTTCTTGACCTGTCCTGCTAAACGACTTTTATTGTTAGTATTGTAAACAAATCCAAGTACCTCTGCTACAGCTTTAAACATTTCTCTAGGAATAAGATCATTAATATCACAAGCCTTATAAAGCTCTCTCGCTAAAGGTGGATTTTCATAAACAACTACATTATTATCATAAGCAACCTGTTTTATACGAAGTGCCAAAAAATCTACTCCTTTAGCCACAACTCTAGGAGCTTGTTCTTTTGTTGTATCATAACGAATCGCTACAGCATAATGCGTCGGGTTTGTAATAACCACATCCGCCCCTGCAACATCTTGAACCATACGGCGGCGTGCTGCTTCCATTTGTAAGCGACGAATCCTCCCTTTTACCTGAGGATCTCCCTCCATTTGCTTGTATTCATCTTTAATTTCTTGCTTGCTCATTCGCAAGCCTTTAAAATACTGAAAACGCACCAAAAAAATATCCAAAACAGCAATCACTAAAAATGCTATGATTACAATAGCTGCCAAAATAATAGCCCTATCCCTAAGCCAAATGAGTTGTCCAATGATATTATAACGCTCAACCAAAGGTAATTCTTGCATAAATTTTAAAAGCACTATAAAAGCTACAGTAAATACTACGCCTACCTTAAGCACGATCTTAACACTCTCGACAAGCTTTTTTAAAGAAAATAAATTTTTTAAGCCTTTTAATGGATTGATTTTTCCTAAATTAGGCATTATAGGTTTAGTCGTAAAAATAAAACCAAACTGCATAACATTACCTAAAATACCTGCGATCATAATACTCAAAACTATAGGTGCTAGCAAAATCAAAACTTCAAAAATGCTTTTAATCATAATGGCTTGGATAATACGCAAATCAAATTCAACACCTATAAAACTTTGATAATATCTATATAGATTAGTAATTCTTTCACCGATAAAACCCATCATAAAAAGTGTAATCACAAAACCAACTATTAAAGTAACAATAGCTGCTGCGTCTTGGGATTTGGGGACATTGCCTTCTTTTCTTGCGTCTTCTATTTTCTTGGACGTGGGTTCTTCAGTTTTTTCTTGATCTTCGCCTGCCATAATTAGCCTAAATTTAAGTTTATAAAATTAGATAAAATTATATAAAAAAATGATGAATTTTAATTAAAGTTAAGAGAAGAAATTTTATCAAGAAGAAAAGCCCTTTTTTAAGGGCTTGTTATTATAGTTTATCTTCGTTTTTATCAAGATACTCAGCAACACCTTTAGGGTTAGCTTTCATACCAGCATCACCTTTGTTCCAGCCTGCAGGGCAAACTTCACCGTGTTCATTAGTGAAAAGCATAGTATCTACCATTCTGATCATTTCATCAATATTTCTTCCAAGTGGTAAGTCATTAACTACAGCGTGGCGAACTGTTCCATCTGCATCAAGCAAGAAAGAACCACGAAGAGCAACTGCTTCTGCATAAAGTACATCAAAATTTCTAGCAATTTGTTTAGTTAAATCTGCAACAAGTGGGAATTTAACTTGACCAATACCCCCTTGATTTACTGGAGTGTTTTTCCATGCAAAATGTGAAAATTCATTGTCGCCTGAAATTCCGATTACTTCAATACCACGATTTTTAAATTCTTGATATCTTTTATCAAAAGCAATTATTTCTGAAGGACAAACAAAAGTAAAATCTTTTGGATAGAAAAATACTACCGCACCTTTTGGGCCTATATTTTTATAAAGATTAAAATCTTCAACGATTTCGTTATTTCCTAATACTGCTGGAGCAGTAAAGTCTAAAGCTTTTTTTGTAACTATCATGTTTTTCTCCTAATTAATAAATTTTATTGATAGCGAAATTATATCGTTTAAATCCTTTAAAGATTTTTAAATGATAATAAATTTTTGAAAATATTTTTTATAGTATTTTATATTATATTATAAATGATAATCAAAATCTAAAAATTATCAAATATATATATTTTTTGATTATCAAAATTATAGTTTTTTAAGAATACTTTGATAAAATGCTTAGTTGAAAAAAGTAAATTTCATATTAATCAAAAAGGAGACAAAATGGCTGTAAAAATTACAGATAGTTGTATTGCTTGTGGTTCTTGTATTGATGAGTGTCCAGTTAGCGCAATCGTTGACGATGCAAACAATCCAGAGGGCGAAGATAGATATTATGTCTATGCGGATAAATGTGTTGAATGTGTAGGACACAATGATCAACCAGCTTGTGCAAGCGCATGCCCAACTGATGGCTGTATAGTATGGAGTGAAATTGCTTCAGGGCAACCAAGTCGTGATAATATCGGTAGCGATATGAGAGATGGAACTACCCCAGTTTTTGCATAATTCTACAAAGGCTAGTTAAAAAGCTAGCCTCTTTTTAACTTTTTTTAAACAAATTCAAGTATAATTTTAAGCTTTATAAAAACCAAGGAGTATAATCAAAATGGAAAAAACCCTATCGATTATCAAACCTGATGCCGTAAAAAAAGGTGTTATAGGTAAAATTTTAGATCGTTTCGAAAGTAATGGATTAAGAATTGCTGCTATGAAAAAAGTTCAACTTAGCAAAGAGCAAGCTGAAGCTTTTTATGCTGTTCACAAAGAAAGACCTTTTTTTAAAGATTTGGTTGAATTTATGATCAGCGGCCCTGTTGTGGTTTCTGTTTTAGAAGGCGAAGGTGCTGTTCTTAAAAATAGAGATTTAATGGGAGCAACAAACCCAAAAGAAGCACAACCTGGCACCATTAGAGCAGATTTTGCTGAAAGCATTGACGCAAACGCTGTTCATGGAAGCGATAGCTTAGAAAATGCAAAAATTGAAATTGAATTTTTCTTTAAATCTAACGAAATTTGCTAATGAAAATAGCCTTTTCTAGGATTAACAATACTAACTATCCTTTTAAACTCAATCTTGAAAATGTTGTTTTTGAAGGAAATTTAGTAAAAGTAAATCCTAAACTTGTTAAAATAAATGCCACAATGCAAGGTTTTGTTTATAGACCTTGTGATAGCTGTGGTGAAGAACTTGAGCTTGAAATAAAAGAAAATTTGGATCTTTTTGCAAGTGATGGTATTTTTAAAGATAATACGAATGAATTAAGCAATACCATTGAATTTTTTGATGGTCATATTGATTTAATAGAAGTTGCAGTTAGTGAGCTTGAAGCTTATTTGAGTGATTATTTTTATTGTAATAATTGCAAAAATAAAAGCTAACAAATTTTAAAAAAGGAGATAAAATGGCAGTACCTAAGAGAAGAGTGAGTAAAACTCGTGCAGCAAAACGCAGAACTCACTATAAAGTAAGTCTTCCTATGCCTATAAAAGACAAAGATGGAAGCTACAAAATGCCTCATCGTGCAAATCCAAATACTAAGGAATACTAAAATCAATGATTGACATTGCTATAGATGCAATGGGCGGAGATTTTGGAGAAAAGCCCATTATAGAAGGCGTTATCGAGGCTTTAAAAGAAAGGCCTTTTAATGCTATCTTAGTGGGAAATCCCAATATTTTAAGACCTCTAATACCTAAAAATTTAGAACAATACATTCAATATGAGAATGCCAATGAAGTTTTCTCTATGAATGAAAATGCAACAGATGCCCTAAAAAGAAAAGAAACTACGATTTATAAAACCATCGAACTTGTCAAAAATGGAAAAGCAAAAGCCGCTGTTTCAGCAGGACATAGTGGTGCAAGTATGTCTTTAGCAACTTTAAGATTGGGCAGACTCAAAGGAGTATTACGGCCCGCAATTGCAACCTTAATGCCAAATACTACAAGTAAAACTTTGTTTTTAGATGTGGGTGCAAATACCGACTGTAAAGCCGAAAATTTATTTCAATTTGCTATAATGGGCGATGCTTATGCAAAAGAAATTATGAAAATTTCAAAACCTCGCCTGGCTTTATTGTCTAATGGCGAAGAAGAGTGTAAAGGCAATGAACTTACTAAAGAGGCTCATCAGCTTATGAAACAAATTCCTAGTTTTGTTGGAAATGCTGAAGGTAGAGATATTTTTAATGGTGAAGTTGATGTCTTAGTTTGTGATGGATTTGATGGCAACGTAATCCTAAAAGCCTGTGAAGGCGTAGCTACAGCAATTATCCACATTTTAAAAAATGAAATCAAGCAATCTTTGATATCAAAAATAGGCGCATTGCTAATGAAACCTTCATTTAAAAGACTTAAAAAACATATTGATTGGCAAGAATATGGCGGCGCCCCACTGCTTGGTGTCAACGGCTGCGTTATTATAAGTCATGGAAAAAGCGATGCTAGAGCAATCAAAAATGCTATTTTTCAGGCTATTAACTTTAGTGAATCAAATATCAATCAAATAATAGAAAAGGAGCTTGAGAAATACAATGCCTAAAGCGAGTTTAAAAAGTATAGCTTCTTATATACCTGAACAAATTTTAAGTAATCACGATCTTGAAAAGATTATTGATACAACAGATGAGTGGATCACAAGACGCACAGGTATAAAAGAAAGACGCATTGCAAGCAAAGATGAAAGCACAAGTGATTTAGGCACCAAAGCAGCTATAAAAGCTATAGAAAGAGCGAATTTAAAACCACAAGATATTGATGCAATACTAGTAGCTACCTTAAGCCCTGATTATTTTACCATGCCTTCAACTGCTTGTAAAATCGCAGCAAATTTAGGACTTAATGGAATCAGTGCTTTTGATATTTCAGCAGCCTGCTCAGGTTTTATCTATCTTTTAGAGCAAGCTAAGGCTCTTGTAGAAAGTGGTTTGAAAAAAAATGTTTTAATCATAGGAGCCGAAAAGGCAAGCTCTATCATGGATTATACCGATAGGAGTATTTGCATACTTTTTGGCGATGGTGCAGGTGCTGGAGTAGTAAGTCTTGATGAGAACAATCCTATAATCGATGTACATACAGCAAGTAATGGAAATTATGGTGATTTACTAATGACAGAACGCTCTCAAGAATCAAAAGAAGCTTCAAGCCTAGCAATGAAAATGAAAGGTAATGAAGTCTTTAAAATAGCGGTGCAAACTTTAAGCAATGATGTCGTTGAAATTTTATCTAAAAATCAAATTTTGCCTGAACAAATTGATCTTTTTATCCCACACCAAGCAAATTTACGCATCATTAAAGCTGTGCAAGAAAGACTGAATTTAAGCGATGAAAAATGCGTTGTAACTGTGCACAAATATGGCAATACCTCAGCTGCTTCTATCCCTATGGCGATGAATGATGCCTATGAAGAGGGTCGTCTTAAAAAAGGGAATTTGATCCTGCTTGATGCTTTTGGCGGTGGTTTTACTTGGGGTTCTGCCTTACTTAAATTTGGTGGTGAGAATTTCTCCTAAAACCTTAAATTTACATTTTAACACTGTGTAAAATTTACCTTAAAAAAGATTTGAACCAAATCTAATTAAACTTTCTATATCTTAATACTAGATATTTTATTGGATTAAATTTATTTTGAAAATTTACATATTTCTATTTTTACTTTTTTGGGATTTTTTATTTAAAACTTGAGTAAATTTTCTGCCACCTTTGAGTGAATTTTATGCAAAGTGGCAGAAGGATTAGTTTAGTTATATTTTTTAGCAAATTCTTTCATAAATTCACACAGGGTTTTAACCTGATCTAAAGTAACAGCATTATAAATACTTGCGCGAATTCCTCCTAAAATTCTATGACCTTTAAGTCCTAGCATACCCACTTCTTCAGCTTCTTTTACAAATATTGGTTCAAGTTCTGAATTTTTAGCGATATTAAAGCTTACATTCATCAAGGATCTATCTTTTTTATCAGCATGTCCCTTGTAAAATCCTTCACTTGAATCAATACACTCATAAAGCATCGCAGCTTTTTGAGAATTTTTAGCATCGATAGCATCTAGTCCACCTTGATCTAAAAGCCATTTCATTTCAAGATTAAACATATAAATTGCAAAAGTCGGAGGAGTATTAAACAAAGATTGATTTTGTGCATGTATGGAGTATTTTAACATACTTGGCAAGTTTTTATTTTGAGATCTTTCTAACATATCTTTGCGTATAAAAAGACAGCTGATGCCCGAAATTCCTGCATTTTTTTGTACTCCGCCATAAAAAAGCGCAATATTTGAAAAATCAACTTTTCTTGAGAAAAAATCACTCGAAGCATCGACGATTAAAGGGGCTTTGGTTTTAGGATAGTTTTTAAATTGTGTGCCATAAATAGTATTATTTGAGCAAATATAGGCATAATCGGCATTATCACTAAACTCAACTTGAGGTATGTGATCAAACTTACTTTCTTCACTACTAGCAACAACCTTGACATTTACCCCTAAAATTTGAGCTTCTTTTATAGCTTTTTGAGTCCAAACTCCTGTATTTGCATACTCACAAACCCCGCCTAAAGATAAATTCATAGGTATCATAGCAAATTGCAAACTCGCACCACCTTGCAAAAATAAAACCTCATAGTCATCATTTAAACCATAAAGTTCTTTTGCTTTTTGCATTGCTCCAAAATGCACTTCTTCAAATACTTTTGAACGGTGAGAAATTTCCATGATAGAATAGCCCTTGCCCTGATAATCACAAAGCTCATTTTTGGCATATTCTAAAAGCTCCAAAGGTAAAGTAGATGGACCTGCGCTAAAATTAATTTTTCTCATTATTTTTCCTTATAGAATTTTTGCTTCTTTTTGTAAAGTTTGAGAACTCAAAGTGATGATATCTTCACTTTTTAGCTCTTCTAAATTTGCTATTTTACCATTTTTTTTAATGGAAATTAGGTTTTTGCTTTTTTTAAAAAAATTTTCATGCTGAAAAAAAGCATTTTGGAGTTTTTGCAGTTCTAATTCAGCTTTTTGAATTTTGCTTTCTATTATGATTTTTGCTTGCTTAAGCAAAAATGCAAGCTGTTTTTCTTTTGCCTCTATCATAGCTTCTAAAGATTTTGCTTTAAAAAATTTGTGTAGATTGCTGAGTAAATTTTCACAATATTCTAATTTACTTTCCCAAAGCTTTGTCAATTTTTCTTCCAAAAGGTCAAGTCCTTGTTCTAAATCAAGTCTAGAATAAAGCAAAGTATCGATAGCAGCTGATGGAGTGGGTGCTCTAAAATCAGCTACAAAATCACTGATCACATAATCAATCTCATGACCAATTGCCGAAATAATAGGTGTTTTAGCTTTAAAAATTTCCCTTGCTAAGCCCTCATCATTAAAACAAAAAAGATCCTCTCTGCTACCACCCCCTCTAGCGATAATGATAACATCTAATCCTATCTCATCAGCTTTTTTTAAAGCTTGAATCAAAGAATAAGCTGCGCCACTTCCTTGCGTAAGTGCGTTAAAAACATAAATTTTAGCTAGAAAATATTCTTTTTGATTGATAAGTTTTAACATATCTTGCAAGGCCGCTGAAGTCTTTGAAGTGATGATTCCGATTTTTTTAGGGAATTGAGGCAAGGTTTTTTTATACTCACTATTAAACAATCCTTCTTTTTGCAAGCGCTCTTTTAATGCTAGAAATTGAGCCTCTAAATCTCCCATTCCCGCTTTTTTCATGCTACTTGCAATAAATTGATAACGCCCACTTTCAGCATACAAACTCACACTTCCAACAAGCTCTAAAAAATCACCTACCTTAGGCTGAAAATCAACTTTTAAATTTGCACCCTTAAACATAGCACAAGCTATACTTGATTTTTCATCTTTTAGATCAAAATACCAATGTCCTGATCCGTGCATGGTGATTTTTGAAAGCTCTCCGCTTAAAACAATATCATTAAGATGTGTTTCCAATAAAGCCTTGGCTTTTAAATTTAATTCGCTTACTTTCATGATTTTCCATATATAAAGTATTACAAAAAGTATCAATTTAACTATATTTTGTATAATAAAGTTACATTTTTTTAAGAATTTTAATCTTTATCTTATAAAAATAGTAAATTTTATAAAAAAGATTATATATAATACTTATATATTTCAAACTTAAAGATTAAAGGATTTTATCATGAAATTAAAAATTTTTTGTTCTGTTTTGATTTTTGGTTTTTCGTTAACTTTTGCTAAAGAACCTAACCGTCCCGAGTGTATTGCCCCAGCTCAACCTGGAGGCGGTTTTGATCTAACATGTAAGCTAATTCAAGTAGGTATGCTTAAAGCTAACATTATTTCAACTCCTATGAGAGTTACCTATATGCCCGGAGGAGTAGGTGTTGTAGCTTATAACACTATGGTTAATAATAGATCTAAAGATGGTAATGTTGTTGTAGCTTTTTCAAGTGGGACATTACTGAATATAGCCACAGGAAAACATGGAAAATATAATGAAAATAATGTCAAATGGCTTGCTTCAGCGGGTGTAGATTACGGAATGATAGCCGTCAAATCAGACTCTCCTTATAAAAATTTAGAAGATCTAATAAATGCCTTGCATAAAGACCCAAATTCTATTAGTATAGGTGCGGGAGGTTCAATAGGAGGACAAGACTGGATGCAAACAGCATTACTTGCAAAAACTATTAATATCGATGTAAAAAAGATACGCTATGTGGCTTTTGAAGGAGGAGGAGATGCTTTAACTTCTCTTTTAGGAAATCATATTGATGTGATTAGCGCAGGCATAGCTGAACTTGTACCTCAAATCGAAACAGGAACTATTAGAGTATTGGCTATCTTTTCCCCAAAGAGACTTCCGGGCACTTTAGCAAATATTCCAACCGCTAAAGAATTGGGTTATGAGGTAGAATGGCCAGTAATTAGAGCTTACTATATGGGGGCAAAAGTTTCAGACGAAGCTTATAATTGGTGGCTTGATGCATTTGATAAATTTCAACAAACCCAAGAATATAAAGATCAATTAAAACAAAGATCTCTATTTGAATTCGATAAAAAAGGTAAAGAGTTAGAAGATTTTGTCAAAAAACAAACTGATCAATACAGAATTTTAGCCAAAGAATTCGATCTTATAAAGTAAAATCATGTCAAGTATAAGAATTGTCGCTGGAATTTTATTGGTTATAAGTTTAATTGGAATTTACATAGGGTGGAATATACATTCAGATTTTAATTATGAGCCCTTAGGACCGCGTCCTTTTCCAGTAGGTACTTTAATTTTAATCGCCCTTTGTTCTATATTTCTTGTTTTTTTCTCTGAAGATACTAAGGTTAAATGGGGTGATTTTATTCTTTGGAAAAAGCTCATCGTTTTAACTTTAGCTTTTTTAATTTATGCGCTTTTTTTTGAGTTTTTAGGCTTTATAATTTGCACAATCTTTTTAATTTTTACAATAACTTTACTTTTTGGGGCAACTTTAATTAAAGCTATTGTTTTTTCTATCTCAAGTAGTATTATTTTATACTATCTCTTTAATACTTTATTGCAAATTACTTTGCCGTTTGGTTTTATATTTGATAATTTTTAATTAAAGGAAATTTATGGATACTTGGATGTATTTAATGCAAGGATTTAGCATAGCCTTAGATCCTTATAATATTCTTATAGCCTTAATCGGTTGTTTTATAGGTACTATTGTAGGTATGCTTCCAGGACTTGGACCCATTAATGGAGTAGCCATTTTACTTCCTCTAGCTTTTGCAATGAATTTACCTGCAGAATCCGCAATTATTTTACTTGCAACGGTTTATATGGGTTGTGAATATGGAGGTAGAATTTCTTCCATACTACTTGGAATACCCGGAGATGCAGCAGCTATTATGACAACCTTAGATGGACATCCTTTGGCTAAAAAAGGTCAAGCAGGAAAAGCTCTTAGCATCTCAGCTCTTAGTTCTTTTATTGGTTCATTTATAGCAATTTGCGGTATTATACTTTTTGCTCCACTTATTGCACAATGGTCGTTAAAATTTGGTCCTGCTGAATATTTTGCTCTTATTGTCTTTGGTTTAGCAACTTTAGGAAGTATGTTAGCCCAAAAACCTATAAGATCTTTTCTATCAGCTTTGATAGGACTTTTTTTAACCACTATAGGTATAGATGGAAATACAGGTGTTTATCGCTTTACTTTTGATAGTCCACATTTATATGATGGAATTTCTTTTGTTGTTTTAGTAATGGGACTTTTTTCTGTTAGTGAAATTTTTCTAATGTTAGAGCATACTCAAACAAGTCAAAACATCATCAATAAAACAGGTAAGATTTTGGTAAATATCAAAGAATTCTTCTTTTGCTTTTGGACCATTATAAGATCCTCTATTATAGGATTTTTTGTAGGAGTTTTACCGGGTGCTGGAGCAACTATAGCTAGTGCCATTACTTATATGAGTGAGAAAAAAATAGCCGGTGAAAAGGGTAAATTCGGCCAAGGAGATTTAAAAGGTGTGGCAGCCCCTGAAGCAGCTAATAATGCTTCAGCCTGTGGTTCTTTTATCCCAATGTTAACACTTGGTCTTCCAGGTTCAGGAACAACTGCGGTTATGATGGGCGCATTAACACTTTATAATATTACTCCAGGTCCTACAATGTTTACTGATCAAGTAAATATAGTGTGGGGACTTATAGCTTCCTTGTTATTTGCAAATGTAATTTTACTTTTAATGAATTTGCCCTTGGTAGGAATTTTCGTAAAAATTTTAAGCATACCTATGTGGAGCTTGGCTCCAATTATAGCAATTGTTTCAATTATAGGTGTTTATTCTATCAATAGTACTGATTTTGATATCATTTTAATCTTAATTATTGGTATTTTAGGCTATTTTTTAAGAAAACTTGAATTTCCAATGGCTCCACTTATACTCGGTTTTGTATTAGGAGAACAATTAGAAACCAATCTAAGAAGAGCTTTATCTATCAGCAATGGAGATTTTTCAATACTTTGGAGTGGGATCATAGCTCAAAGTTTACTGATAGGAGCTGTGCTAATTATACTAATACCCCTTTTAATAAAAAAGCTAAGAAAGTCTAAATTTTAGACTTTCTTAGCTATAAACATAGAACTTACGCCGAAACTAAAACTTTTAAATTCAAGCATTTCAAAACCTACCTGTTTAAGTTCGGCGATAAATTCCTCTTTACTTAAAAAACCTTCTATAGAATTAGGCAAGTATTCGTATGCACTTTTATTTTTGCTTATCATTCCTCCCAAGCTTGGTAAAATATTTTTAAGATAAAAATCCCTACAAGAGGCTACAAAACCTCCTTTTTCTCTTTTAGTAAATTCTAAAACTACAAAAATTCCATCTTGTTTAAGCACTCTTGAAAATTCTCTCAAGGCTTTTTCTCTCTCCACTACATTGCGTATCCCATAGCTTATACTTACGATATCAACACTTTCACTTTGCAAAGGCAATTCTTGCGCTCCAGCTTCTATAAATTCGATATTTGGGAATTTTTGTTTTGCTATATTTAACATACCCTCACTTGGATCAATACCTTTGATGTGGGCTATATTTTTATTTAATTTTTTCGCACTTTCTTGCCAAATTTCTATCATATCTCCTGTGCCACAAGCCACGTCAACTATGTTTAAATTATCCTTTTGGTAAAGCTTTAAAACTCTTTTACAAGCAAATTTACGCCAACTTACATCAACACCAAAACTCAAAATTCTATTAGCCTTATCATAGGTCGGAGCTATTTCATTAAACATTTTTATGATTTTATCTTGCTTTTGCATTAATATCCTTTATAAATTTTCAATTTCTTACTTGCTTTATGGATTAATTTTCCAAGTTTTTCTTTTTTCTTGGTTAATTTTAAAAGCGTCTTTTTTTCAAGATCGCAAATAAAATATTTATTATATAGTTTGCTCAAAATTTTCAAATTATATAAATTATGAAAATATTCTAAAAAAACTGAGAGTCCTAAAAAATTTTCTTCAAAAGTTTCGATTTCAAAATTTTTCAATAAATTTTTCTTAAACAATACAAGTCTTTTTCTTAACTGCATGGCAATCATTTGCTTAAAAAAATATTTTTCTTGCTCGCTCTTATAGAATGAATCTTCTTTGATAAAAAAATCAAAATCACTCAATAAATTTTGCAATTCTTCGCCACTTAAAAATAAAAGTAGATTTTCACCTAGTTCATTATTTGCCAAAATACAATGAGATTTTTTCACTAAGTCTTTGAATCTAAGAGCTAAATTTTTATTTAACTCCTCATCAAAAATTTCTTCTGTACTCATTAAGATAATGTAAATCTTTCTCGCATAAGAAAAAAATTCACAAAAAACCTCTCTTTGTCGGTTTTCTAAAGCTAAATTCCAATATAATTTTAATTTTCTAAATAGATAAAATAAGGAAATTCTATATCCATCAAAAGCTAAAATAGAACTTGGAAAATCTAGGGTAAAGTTTTGATTTTTTTCTATAATTTTAAAACATTTTTCTATGTCTATCTCTAAATTATTAAAACCATAAAGTATTATATTTTTAGAATCCAAAACTCCACAAAGCTCTCTTTGAATTCTAAATTCTTTAGGCAGTATAAAAAGATTTGCTATCTCTAAAGTCGGAAAAAAAACCTTTAAAACATATAGATTAAGATCTTCATATACATCAATAAAGCTTTTAAAAGAACAAAGTTTAAATTCATAGCGTTTTTTCTTGATGCTTTTTTCTATGAGTTTTTTACGGGCTTTTTCATAATCCTTTTTAGAAATCTTTTCTTCTTGATTTTGCTCTAAAATCGGGTTATTTAATCGGGTTATTTTATAAAAATTTCCATTTAAATTTTGAAATTTTACATCATAAAAATATGTTATCTTAGTATAGAATGTTTCAATTTCATAAATTTCAAAAACAATTCCATCTTTTTGTAATTTTTCTAAAAGAGTAGCATCAGGAAGTAAAAAAGTCTTCTGAATTTCATGAACCATTAAAATAACCCTTAAATTCTTTGGGTTATTTTAACTTTATTTTGCTTAATGGCACTTTTTACAAGTGCTAACATGAGCACAAACTGCTAAATGATCGATGATATTTCCCATTTTTTTCTCTAATTTTTCTTGATATTCATCAAGTTCAGCATCTTGAAAACTCATATCTTCGATATTGCCACATTTGTTGCAAATTATATGTATATGTCTTTCTTCATAGATATCATAACAAGTTTTTTGATTTGCTACATTGATTTCTACAACTAAGCCTTGTTCTTGTAAAGTGTTAAGATTTTTATAAACTGTAGCAAGAGAAATGGAAGGGTATTCTTTTTTGATTTCCTCATAAAGCTCTTCGATATTTGGATGTTCATGTCTTTTTAAAATTTTTAAAACACACAATCTTTGTGGGGTTGCCTTCAATTCATGTTTTTTAAGTATTTGTAACAATTCCATTCTTTTATCCTAGTTCTTTTTAACTAGGAATAATAATAAATTTTTTATTAAAAAAAGTTTATATCAAATGATATTTTTTATTAGATAATAAGAAGCTATGAAATTTTAAACATTTTTTTGTTGTTTTGGTTCAAATTTAAAGGATGTTATCGACCCAATTTATTTTTACCCTTTGCACCAAACTATCAATGTCAAGTTTTAAAGCTTTTTCTACTTCATTGGTTTTGCCGTGCTCAATAAAACTATCTTCATATTCAAAAGAAACAATTTTAATTTTTAAATCATTCTTCTGTACAAAGCTCTCTAATAAACTCGCTACGCCACCTATTCTTGCATTTTCGCTAAAAACAAACCAAATTTGACTCTGTTTTGCTAACTCTTTTAAAAGTAGTTTATCTAAGGGTTTAGCAAAAATCAAATCAATCAAATTAGCATTTTGCCCCTCATCTTGCAATTTTCTTAAAACCTTCCAAGCCTTACCCACCCCTTGTCCATAACCTAAAAAAGCGATATTGCTTTGATTTTTTACAAGCCATTGCGCCTTTCCAAGTTCTATCTTGGTAGGGTTAAATTCCTCATCTAAAATAAAAGATCCTCTAGGATAACGAAAAGCCAAACATCCCTCATGGGTATAAGCATACTCCATAATATTTTTCATCATAAGCTCATCTCTTGGAGCTATAAGGGTTAAATTAGGCAAGGGAGCTAAAAAACTTACATCAAAAGCTCCTTGGTGGGTTTCTCCATCTTCTCCTACTATACCTGCCCTATCCATAGCAAAAACCACATTTAAATTCATAATCGCACAATCATGGATAACTTGATCGTAAGCGCGTTGTAAAAAAGTGCTGTATATAGCAATAAAAGGTTTAAATCCTTCTTTAGCCATAGCCGCCATAGAAGTAACAGCGTGCTGCTCAGCAATACCCACATCCCAAAAACGATCAGGATAATGCTCTATAAGCTTTTCAAGTCCTGTTCCACTTGGCATAGCAGCAGTGATACCGACTATATTTTTATATTTTGTAGCCAAATCAAACAATGCCTTAGAAAAAATTTCTGTTGCAGAATTTTTAGCATCAGGCTTTTTAATACTCTCTCCACTATCTACATCAAAAGCACTGACCCCATGCCATTTAGCATTTTTTCCTTCGGCTAAACTATAACCTTTTCCTTTTAAAGTTTGCGCATGAACAATACAAGGTTTTTGCATAGCCTTTGCTTGTTTTAATGCAGAAATAACCTCACTTAAATTATGTCCATCAATAGGTCCTATATATTCAAGACCCAATTCTTCAAATAAGAGTCCTGGGGTTATTAATTTAAAGCTTTCTTCAAAACGCTTAGCCATATAAGTAGCAGAATCAGGTAATGCATCTAACATTTTAGCCACGCGTTTTTTGAAATTTTGATAAAACTGCGTTGCCATGGCTTGAGAGAGGTATTTTGAAATTGCACCTATGGGTTTTGAAATACTCATTTCATTATCATTTAAGATAACTACACAAGGAAATTTAGAATCTCCTAATTCATTCAAGGCCTCATAAGCCATACCTGCACTTAGAGCTCCATCGCCTATCAAAGCTACAGGAGTGCGTTTTTCGCCTTTTAGTGCTATGGCCTTACAGGCTCCTACAGCTAAAGAAATAGAAGTACTTGAGTGTCCTGCTACAAAATAATCCCCATCATTAGGCTTGGTATACCCACTAAGCCCACCAAATTGGCGCAAAGACTCAAAAACATTTTCTTTTCCACTTAAAAGCTTATGTGTGTAAGATTGATGGGATACATCAAATATAAGAGGATCTATCCCATTATCAAATACCGTGTGCATAGCTATAGTAAGCTCAACTGCTCCCAAATTGGAGCTTAAATGCCCTCCATTTTTACTTACTACATCAATAATTTTTTCTCTAATGCGAGCCGCTAAATCTTCAAGCTGGGTTAAATTTAGCTTTTCTAACTCTTCTTTAGTATAAGCAAATTGATAATCTTTTTTAATTATTTCATTCATTATTAACCATTTTTTTGATTTTAATAAGACGCGCATTCAAATTGGATTCTATATTGCCACTATCGCTTAAAATGATAACACTACCCTTGCTAATAGCATCATCAAGAGTGATTTTAATATGAGAATTCTCACTAAAATGCTCTTTTAGATAATTATAATCTATAGAATTTACTTTTATTTCAATAGAACCTGCTCCTTTAAGCTCATTGATGAGATCTTTAGCTAAAGCATAAGCAATTTTGCTTGAGTTATTTTCAAGCTCTTTTAAAATAACCTCTTTGGCAATATCTATAGCTGTATCAGCAAGTTCTTTTTCATTTTTTTCAATAAAAGCATTAAGATTTACACAAGCTTCTTCTAACTTTGAAACACTTTTTAAATACTTATCGCGCAAGTCATTTAATTCTTTTTCAAATTCAGCTCTAGCCTGTTCATAACCCTCTTTAGAAAATTTTTCCTTAGCGCTTTCAAGCTCTGAATTTAAGCGGTTATTAAACTCATTTTCTTGACTTTCAATTTGCATTTGAAGCTTAATGATATTGCTTGACATTTCATCTGTTTTTTTAAGCAAATCCTCAACAAAACTAGGTTGAAATGCAGGAGTTTGCACCTCTTGTACTACTTGAGAGGGTGCGGGGGTTTGACTTTCTTCGACAGGACTTTCATCTTTTGAAGATGTAGTTATATTTTCTTCATTTGAAATCTGTGAATGCTGCTTCTCTTCTGCATGGTTATCAAATTCTGAAATTACCTTAAAACGATATCCTTCAACAACATGTTGATCAGAAGTTCCTCCTGAAATAACATTACTACGATTAACCATCACTCACCTACTCTATCATTTCATCAGCATCGCCTGTTTGTACAAGTCCTTGCTCTGCAAGTTTTTGCACCACTTCAACCACTTTTCTTTGGGCATCTTCAACATCTTTAACACGCACAGCACCCAAAAAGCCCATTTCTTCAAGGAAGGCTTCACTTGCACGCGTAGACATATTGGCTAAGAATTTTTGCTTTAATTCTTCGCTTGCACCCTTTAAACCTATCATTAAATCGCGCTTATCTGCAACTTTTAAAATTTCTCTTATAGCTTGAGTGCTAAGTTTTTGTATATCATCAAAAGTAAACATCAATTCTTTAATCGTTTCAGCCAAACGTTCATCGCTTTGTTCGATGTAAGTAATGGTAGATTTGCTTGCTTTTTGTCCTAAGCGATTAAGTACTTCTGCAACTGCTCTTGGGCCTCCCACTTCAACCTTATAAGAAGTAAGACTTTCGAGTTTGCTTTCAAGTACTGCAGACACTCTTTTAATGATACTTGGAGAAATATCACCTAGATTTGCCATTCTTATAACAACCTCAGCTCTTAACTCATCACTAAAATACTCTAAAGTTTCTGCCGCATGAATTGAATCCATATGAGCTAAAATAAGTGCAATGGTTTGCGGGTGTTCCTTAGTGATGAAGTCAGCAAGTTGTTGAGGTTTAATCTGAGCCAAATAAGCAAAGTTTTGGTTATTCTCCATACTTTTGGTAAGTTTTTCAAGAATTTTATTGGCAATTTCTGGACCAAAAGTACGGAAAAGTATTTCTTTAGCGTATTCCAAACCACCGCTTTTAATGTATTGATTAGATTGAAGCAGGGTATAAAATTCTTCCAAAACCGCAGTAGCTACAGCGCGGTCAACATTTTTTGCCATAGCAATATAGCGTGAAATTTCGGTAATAACATCAATTTCCATATGTGAAAAAACTGAAGTCGTTGCATCCTCGCCAAGTTGTATGAGAAATATCGCTACCTTTTCAGGCATCGATAAATCATCATAGAGCATTTTTTGTTCTTCGCTAAGTTTTATCATCACATATCCTTTTCGCCGAATTCGGTATCATTTTGGATTAAGTTTTGCAAAAGTGCTGCAATTTCTTCGCTTTTATCACTTACTAAGCCTCTTAATTTTTCAAGTAAAACTTCATATTGGATAGAATCCTCATTGAAATTCTCCCCAAAACCAAGCTGCTCTTCAACCTTTTTCCTAGCTGCATTAAATTTCTCTAACGCATCCTCAGCATCATCTAAAACAGCATTTGGACCTTGCTGCACTTCCTCTTGTGCTGCAACATCTTCAAGCATTTTTTGCGTAAATGGAGCAATAACTTTTTTGTAAAAAATAAAAAGCAAAATAGCCGCAATAATATATTTAACCGGTGGGATAAATGGCTCGATAAAACGGCCATAGAAAGTTTTAACCTTGCTTTCTACTCTAATAGACTCACGATGGAAAGGTAAATTCTGCACGACTACACTATCCCCTCTATTAGCACTATAATTAATAGTATTTTTAACTATGCTTTCTACACTTGCAAGCTCTTCTTTACTTAAAGGAACATATTCACTTTTTACATCTCCATTTTCATCCACAACATCTTGATATTTTCCATCTATTGTTACTGCTGCTGAAGTACGCACAACGGTTGCAAATTGTTTTTTTGTATTTGTTATAGTTTTTGAAAGCTCATTGTTTGTAGTAACTTGATTTTTCTTATAGGTATCAATTTGTCCTTTATTATCAAGTCCTTCTACTGGACCTATATTTGAAACCGCACCTGGCACACCTTGAATTTCAGGCTCTTTTCTGCCTGTTCTTTCTTCATTAAGAGTTTGCTCACTTCGAACTATAGGGTTTGGATCATAAATTTCACTTTGGGATTCTTGCTTAGAAAAGTCAAAATCTATATTGACACTTACCCTTACTTTATCTGTGCCTCCTGCATAAGGAGCTAGGGTTTCTATGATTTTATCTTCTAAAGCTCTTTCTTGATCGCTTTTATATTTAATTTGAGCACGAACCAAATCATCTTCATAAGCTTCTTGCTCATCTAAAGGCACACCACTTTGATCACTAATTCTTACATTTTCTTTGGTTAATTTCGGAATAGCAGCTGAAACTATATTTTTAATCCCATCGATTTGTTTTCTAGTAAGTTTTAATCCCTCGCGCACATTTACAACGACTGAAGCTGTAGGAGGAATTTGTCTTTCGGTAAAAACACTGTCTTTTGGAAAGGCTATATGCACTACCGCACTGCGTATAGGCTCTAGAGTTTCAATCGTTCTTGCAAGCTCTCCTTCTATAGCTCTTTGATACTTTACTCTTTGTTCTTCATTTGTAGCTCCAAAACTTTGCGTATCAAAAGCTTCAAAACCCACGCGACTATCTTTTATCAATCCTTCGCTAGCGATAAACATTCTTTGACGATATACCTGATCTTGTGGAACTAAAATTTTACTTTCGCTTTCTAGTATATAAGGTACATTATTTTGTTCAAGTTTAGCTACAATAGCTGCAGAAGAACTTGGATCAACATTATCAACTAAAACAGCATAGCCATTATTAGCACCACTGCCACTTCCACGAAATAGTGCCAAAAATACCAAAAATCCAACAACCACAACGATAGAAGCTGCGATAACTATACGTTGCTTTCGAGTCAAATTTTGATAAAGCTGTCCAATTTGGTGAAGCATATTTTTAAAATCCATTAATTCTCATCCCTTAGTTTAGTGAATCTTACCCATTTTATTCTAAATACCATAAAAATTATCCTTGATTTGAAAAATCAAGACTATTTTAAAATTCCTTCAAATTCTGTAAAAAATCTTTCATTTTCATAAGGCGTTCCTATGGTAATTCTCATAGCATTTAAACCATAACTTTTTAAATTTCTTACTATTATACCCTTTTTAAGCAATTTTTCAGACAAATCTGTGCTATTTTTTTCCTCAAAAAAATAAGTGATAAAATTTGTATAGCTTTCGATAAATTTAATATGATGCTTTTTGGCAAATTCCTTATAAAGCTCCATTTGAGAAAAATTATTTTCCAAAGTTTTTTTAGCAAATTCTTCATCATGTAAAGCCGCAACCGCTGCTTTTAATGCTAAATTGCTTACATTAAAAGGGGCGCGAAGTTTATAAAATGCACTGATAATTTCTGCATTTGCTATACCATAACCTATACGCAACCCACCCAATCCATAAAGTTTAGAAAAAGTTCCTAAATAAAGCACATTTTTAAATTCTTGCACAAGATCACAAGGCTTTAGATACTTATTTTGATCCTTAAAACTTGCAAATTCATTATAAGCTGCATCAATTATCACTAAACAATTCTCATCAATACCGCGTATAAACTCAAACACCTCGTTTGTATCTAAGCACTCGCCCAAAGGATTGTTAGGCAAACATAAGAATATGATCTCAATCTCATCCTTATGTGCTTCATAAAGTGTTTTAAATTCAGATAAATCATGAGTGATACTTTGAGTTTTATAGCATTTTGCACCGCATTGCTTAGCATAAATTTCATACATAGCAAAGCTTACCCCTGCTTGCAAAAAAGCATTTTGAGGGTTAAGTTTAGAATGTATAGCAAATTCAATAACCTGATCGCTGCCCGCACCAATGATGATATTTTCATTTTTTACATTGTATTTTTGTGCTAACTCACCTTTTAGCTCTACCATACTATCATCTGGATAAAGATTTGCTTTAAAAGCATTTTCTTGCAAAACTTTAACCGCTTTAGGTGGAGCACCAAAAGGGTTTTCATTGCTTGCTAATTTTATCACTTCTTTTATGCCATATTCTCTAGCGATAACTTCAATATCCTTGCCCGGCTCATAATTGCTTAAATGATTTAAAAAGTCATTGAATTTCATTCTTTTCTCCTGATAAATAAGATCCAAGCCAAACTACCTCATCTGCGTTTTTCAAAGCGCGTTGAACATTTTCATCATCAATATGCCCTTCAAAATCTATGTAAAAACTGTGTAAAAATTCTTTTGATTTTACAGGACGAGATTCAAGCTTAGTAAGATTGATATTTTCTTTTTTAAATTGCTCCAGTAAAGAACTAAGACCGCCAGGCTTATGTGCAGTGTGAGCTAAAATAGAAGTTTTGCAATTTGGCATTTTTGGATTTTTAATATCACTTAAAATCAAAAATCTTGTACGATTTGCCGCATTATCTTCTATCTTATCAAAAAGTACAGGCACATTGTAAAGCTTTGCAGCTATTTTAGAACAAATTGCAGCCGAATACTTATCTTGAGAGGCTAAATAAGCAGCATTTGCTGTGGATTTTGAAGGCACAAATTCTATATTGCTTAATTCGTGGCTTTCTAAAAATTTGCGACATTGATTATAACCTTGTGGGTGGGAATAAATGCGTTTTATCTCTTTTAAATTTTCATTAATTCCTACAAAAGAATGATGAATATCCATATAAATTTCACCAAAAATTTTAAGCTCATTATACTTACCTAAGCAATCTAAAGTTACACCTACAGCGCCTTCTGTATTATTTTCTATAGGAACAACGCCGTATTTTGCTTCTTTATTGCTAAGCTCTTTAAAAACATCCTCTATGGTTGCAAGTGCGATATAGCGACTCATAGCACCAAAACGACTTCTTGCTGCTTGATGAGTATAAGTACCTTCAGGCCCCAAATAAGCAACAATTTGAGGCATTTCTAAATTCCTTGAAACAGCAAAAATTTCTTGATAAATTGCCTCTATGGCATTTTGATCCAAAAGTCCTAAATTTGCATTTTTTAAGCGATTGATAATCGCTCTTTCACGTTCAGGACGATAAATCGCTCCACCACTTGTTTGCTTGATCTCTCCTATGCTTTTAACATAACTCATTCTTTCATTTAAAAGTTCTAAAATTTTATCATCTACCATATCGATTTTATTTCTAAAATCTTCTAAGTTTAAATTTGACATTTCAAATCCTTTAAAATTTCTAAAACACTAGGATAAACTCCATCAAGCAAATCCGTATCAAACCCTTTTGTGTCGCTTATCTTTCCGCTTAAAACCAGCAAGGTTTTCATGCCAAGTTCTTTTGCCTTAAGCAAGTCACCCCTAAAATCATCACTAACGATTTTAATATCTTCAAAATCGATTTTTGAATTTTGTCTTCTTATTAAATTTAAAGCTTCTTTATAAAAAGCAATGCTAGGCTTACCCACAACCTCATATTCAAAATCAATAGCATTTTTAAGCATAGCCATAATGCTACCTACACCAGGATAAGGCCTACCTTCTTTTTTATAAATACTAGTTTCGTGCATAGCTATAAATCTAACTTCTCTTCTAGCCAATTCTATCATACTAGCAAAATCTTTAAATTTAAAATCATCATAACTAGCTACAAGTACAGCACTAGGATTTACAAAATCGAGTTCAAAACCAAGATTTTCAAGACTTTTTACAAACTCATCTGCACCAAAAGCCGCAACTTTACAAGGTCTTAAAAGGTGTTTTAAAACGCTGAAAGGATCAATATAAGCATTTTCTTTTATAGCCAATCCTTTTTGCTGTAATTTTTCTAAAAAATCAAGTTTTTTTGTATTGTTAGTGATGATAAGATAAGGAAGATTTTTTGCATTTAAAAAATCGATTAGTTCTTTAGCACCATGGATTAAAGATTTATCATGATCAGAAATTAAAGTCCCTTGAACATCTAAAAAAAACATTTTAAGCCTTTAAAAATTTCTCTTCTAAAGCGATTTGATCTTCAAAATTTTCTCTTTGACGGATCAATCTTACCTGTCCTTCTTCAAGGGCTAATTCGCAAACTTTATTACGAGTATTGTAATTACTACTCATGCTAAAACCATAAGCTCCAGTATTTTTAATAACCATTATATCACCACTTTGAGTGCTAGGCAAAGACCTTGCCTTGGCAAAAAAATCTCCACTTTCACAAATTCCACCCACAACATCGCAAGGACTTTCTTCTCCTTGATTATAAGGCAGTAAAATTTCATGATAAGCTTCATACAAACTTGGGCGAATTAAATCATTCATAGCCCCATCTACTATAACAAAACGCTTTGTTTTATTGTGTTTTTCATAAAGCACAGAGCATACAAATTCTCCACTATTGGCAACCAAAAATCTTCCTGGCTCCATTCCTATAGTTACATCCAGTCCGTGTAGTTGAGCAAGTATTCCTTGTGCATAATCATAAAGATCAGGCTCTACATCTTCTTTTTCATACCTTACTCCAAGTCCACCGCCTATATCAAAGAATTTAAGCTCTATTTGCAAGGCCTTAAGCTCTCTTACTAATTTTGCAACAATCGCAGCCGCTTCATGGATAGGCGAGATATCTAATAATTGAGAACCTATATGAAAATGCACTCCAATAGGCTCTAAATGGGGTGAATTTTTAGCATAAAGATACATTTTTCTTGCAAGGTCAATTTCTACGCCGAATTTATTTTCATTTAAACCTGTAGAAATATAAGGATGAGTTTTAGCATTTACATTTGGATTGACACGGATACTTATCCTTGCCTTTAAATTTAACTCTTTAGCTACACTTTCTAAAAGCATCATTTCAGCTTCGCTTTCAAGATTGATATATAAAATATCGTATTCTAAAGCAAGTCTTAATTCTTCTTGAGTTTTTCCTACGCCACTAAAAATTATCTTATAAGATTTTGCACCTGCTTTTAAAGCGCGTTTAACCTCTCCTATGCTTACACAATCAAACCCGCTGTCAAGCTTTACAAGCATTTGTAAAAGACTTAAATTTGAGTTTGCTTTTACCGCATAAAAAATTTGAGATTTCCTAGCTTTGAAAGCATTTTTAAGTTTTAAAAAACGCTCTTTAATAAAATCAAAATCATAAATATAAAAAGGGGTTTGAAATTCATCTTTGAGTTTTTTATAATCCATTTTTCACCTTTATTTTTAATTTTACTATATTAAAGCTTAATTTATCGGTGCTTGTAAAACATAAAACCACCTAAAAAAATTAACAAAACAATAGGCATAACAATGCCTAATTCACTTAAAATCACACCATTTTCGCTCAATCTTGATAGTAAAAATAACATACCCCAAGTAAGCAAAGTGACTACAAAAGCTACAAAAGCTACAAAAGCTAAATTAAAAAATCTTGCAATAACTGGGAAAAAATAATACATAATAAGCATTAAAAAGGGTGCAAAAAACGGCATAAATACAAGCTTATAAAGACTAATTTTAAGCGATTCTATGCTGATATTTTGTGTTTTAAAAAGCTCCAAACTTTCAAGTATATCTAAGATAGAATAATCACTATCACTAGCTACCCCTTCGATGATCTTAGGCTTAAAACCTTCAAGAGTATTAAGCTCTTTAAATTCGCTGATATTTAACCCCTTATTGCCAAGCTCATATTCTTTAGGAAGTAGGGTTAAATTTCCTTCTTTTAAAATCCAATTTTTCTTTTCAAAAATACCGCTCTTAGCTTCGATAAAAGAACTTAAATTTAAATCCTTAATATTAAAAATTTTAATATTTTGTGCGGTACTTTGTCCATTATTAACCTTAGAAATATAAATAAATTCGTTATTAAATTTTAAAAAAACTTCACCGCTTTGTTTTAGCATGGTGCCATTTTTTAGAATATTTCTTTTATAATCATTTGCATAAGCAAAAGGAGTAAAATTTAACCCCACATACACAAAACAAAAAAATAAAGCCCACAAAAAAGGAAATATTATGACCAAATTTTTACTAAGCCCTAAAGCATAAAGGCTTACAAATTCATTAGCCCTTATCATAGAAACCAAAGAAAGCACCAAAGCAAAGATTAAAGAAACAGGCAAGACATAAGTAACAGCAGAAAAAGCCAAAAAAATCACATAAAGCAAGCTAAGATTTGCTGCATCGGGTAAATCATTGAAATTTAAAAGCAAATCAATACCACAATAAAAACCCAGTAAAGACAGAAAGATAATAAAAAAATTCTTAAGATAAATTCCTGAAATAAAACGAAAAAATATCCACATCTTAAGCCTTTAAGCTATACTTTGAAGATATGGCTGATAAATCATCATTGCGGATAAGCTCAAGTAAAGCTTTTTTAGAATGCTCTAAAACCTTACTTAAAATTAACTCTTCTTCGGCTCTAAATTTACCTAAAACATGAGAAATAACATTCTCACCCTTGCCCACTCCTATACGCACTCTTTCATAATCACTTCCGCATAGATTATCTATGCTTTTAAGTCCATTATGTCCTCCGCTAGAACCGCCTCTTTTAAAACGCAAAGCGCCTAAATTGATATCGATATCATCATGAACGACTATGATTCTTTCACATTTGTAAAAATCATTTACCGCTTTTACGCTTAATCCAGAATTATTCATATAAGTATGAGGTTTAAGAAGTAAAGAAGAGCCCATTTTGAAAAGCTCTCCTTTGAATTTTGAGTTTGTGAGATTTGTGAAATTGCCTTCTTTTAAAAGCAAGTCAATAAGCATAAAGCCGACATTATGGCGAGTATCTTCATACTCTTTGCCTATATTGCCAAGCCCTACGACTAAGATCATCTAGCTTTTTCTACGCCCACTACCGCTACTCTATCAGCATCTATCATAGTTACACCTTCAGGCACTACAATATCACGAACAAGTAAAGCATCACCCACATCAAGCTTACTTACATCAAGTTCGAAGAAATTTGGTAAATTTTCAGCTGGACATTTTACTTTTAATCTTCTTTTTGATTGGATTAAAACACCTTTATTTTTAAGACCTATAGCTGTTCCTGTGATTTTAACTGGAACCATGTATTTAGAAATCACACCTTTTTGTGCAACTTTTAAATCCACATGTTTAAGTTCTGCAGTTACAGGATCTTTTTGATAATCTACAACTACAACGCTTAAAGTTTGAGAACCTACTTTTACATCAAAAATTAAAGTAGTTTTTTTACGAACTTCCTTAATAAACTCATTTACTTTAAAAGCGGCATTGATGTTTTCTAATCCTTTTCCATAGATGTTTGCGATTAGATAACCATCTCTTTTTAAAGCTTTAGCAGCTTTTCTACCGATACTCTCTCTAACGATGCCTTCTAACATCTTTTGTCCTTTCTTAAAAAATGAGCTTTGATTATATCTAATTTTGGCTTATGGAAAAGTAAATTTATAGCTTCTTTTAATTTCTTTAAGATATAATTTGTTTTACAAATATTATGTTAATTTAAGGCTTCATGTGAATGAAAAATTCAATATTAATATAGCTTGGTTTTTAATAATCTTAGGTGGAATTATAGAATGCTTTTGGGTAAGTGGACTTAAATATTCTACAGAAATTTGGCAGTATATTTTAACAGCCATTGGGGTTTGTATTTCTTTTACTTGCTTTTTAAAAGCTTGTGAAAGACTTGAAGTAAGTATTACTTATAGTGTTTTTGTAGGCATTGGCACTATTGGGGTGGTTTTAAATGAAATGTTTATTTTTAACGAAGCTGTTTCTATAATTAAACTTGTGCTTATAGCAATTTTACTTTTAAGTATTATAGCCCTTAAATGGGTAAGCAAGGAAGCTTAAGCTATGGAATGGTTTTATTTGTTTTTAGCTACTGCCTGTGAAATTTTTGGCGTGGTGATCATGAAAGAACTTGTAAGCACTAAAAATAAGCTTTACCTTTTAGCTTTGATAGTGTGTTTTGGATTTTCTTTTACTTTTTTAAGCTTAAGTATGCAAAATATCGCTATGAGCGTTGCTTATGCTATATGGACAGGAGCTGGAACCGCTGGTGGGGTAATGATAGGAGTGCTTTTTTATAAAGAAAGTAAAAGTTTTTTGAAACTTTTTTTAATCGCTGTGATTATTACCTGTACAGCGGGTTTAAAATTTCTTTCTTGAGGATTTTTTGTGCAAATTTATGTAAGTGGAATACATACTGATGTAGGAAAAACACATTTTAGCGCAGCTTTTTGTGCGAATTTTAACTATGATTATTTTAAACTCATTCAAGCAGGAACTCCAACAGATAGTGAGTTTATTGCAAAATTTAGCCCAAAAACAAAGATTTTTAAAGAAGGTATTTTTTTGCAAACTCCAGCTTCTCCTCATCTTGGAAAAATCAAAGAAAAGCTTGATTATAAATCCTTAGATATCATTTTACCAAAAAGCAAAAACCTACTTATTGAGCTTGCGGGTGGGCTTTTTTCTCCTATGGATGAAAATTACACTATGATTGATTTTGTGAATATTTTCAAACACCCTACGATTTTGGTAGCAAAATACTATCTTGGAAGTATTAATCATATCTTGCTTAGCATTGAAGCTTTAAAGCAAAGAAATATCAATCTTTTGGCCCTTGTAATGATGGGTAAAAAAGATATCTTACAAGATGATTTTATAAAAAATTATGCAAAAATTCCTATAATCAATCTTGATTTTTTTGATGAAAATAGCATTTTAAATAAAGATTTTAAAGAGCAAATGCAAGAAATTTTACAACTTAAAATTCCTTAAAAATCTGCTCTAAACTCTCTAGTACATAAACGATTTGTTCTTTTGTGATGATGTAAGGAGGCATAAAATAAATCGTATTTGCTAAAGGTCTTAAAAGCAAACCTTTTTCTAAGGCTTTTTGAAATACAAAAAGTCCTACGCGTTTATACTTGGTGCTTAAAATATCAAAAGCACTGATCATCCCGCAAGTTCTAAAATTACCCAAAAAGTCAAATTTTTCAAGTCTTGAAAATTCTTTTTTGATAAACTCGCTTAAAATTTGATTTTTTACTAAAATATTTTCATCCTCAAAGATATCTAAAACCGCATTTGCTGCCGCGCAAGCTAAGGTATTTCCCGTATAGCTATGAGAATGTAAAAAAGCCTTTTGGCTTTCATAAGTATCATAAAAAGCATTATAAATTTCATCTCTTGTAAGCACTACAGAAAGTGGCATAAATCCACCCGTTATCCCTTTTGAAAGGCAGATAAAATCGGGGCTTTGTTTGCATTGATGTAAGGCAAACAAAGTTCCTGTGCGTCCAAAGCCCACTGCAATTTCATCAAAAATCACTTGCACTCCAAATTTATGGCAAAGCTTTATGGCCTCATCAATAAATCCTGCTTGATACATATGCATATTTCCTGCACATTGCACCAAGGGTTCAAGTATAAAAGCACAAATTTCACTTGCATTTTTTTCTAAAATATCTTTTAAAATTTCAAGCTCTTTAGTGTAGTCTTTGCCTTGTGGCACAGGCGTGCTTAAACACTCTAAAAGCAAGGCTTTGTAAGTATCTTTATAAAGCGCAACATCGCCCACACTTAAAGCCCCTAAGGTTTCACCATGATAAGAATTGCTTAAAGATAAAAATTTACTTTTTTTCACCCCCTTATTTAAATGATAATGAAAACTCATCTTAAGTGCTACTTCAATAGCACTTGAGCCATTATCTGCATAAAAACATTTGTTAAAATTCCTGCCTACTTTTTCGCAAAGTCTTGCAGAAAGCTTGATGATGGGCTCATGTGTAAAGCCTGCTAAGATCACATGCTCTAGCTCATCAACTTGTTTTTTAATGGCATTTGCGATTTTTTCATTACAATGACCAAAAAGATTGACCCACCAAGAACTCACACAATCCATATAAGCTTTATCATCAAAATCATAAAGCCATACGCCTTTTGCTTTTTTTATAGGAATTAAAGGTAGGGTTTCGTGATCTTTCATTTGTGTGCAAGGGTGCCAAATGTGTTTTAAATCGAGATTTTTTAAGATTTGATTTTGCATTATAACTTCTTTTTTAAAAATATTTTGGCAAAATAATACTTTAAATTTCTGAATTTTAGGAAAAAAATGAGCCTTAAAAATATCTTAGAAACCCTTGAAAAAAACCATAATCTTAGAAAACTTACAAGCCTTAAACATGAAGGAAATTTTGTTTTTAAAGAGGGTAAAAAGCTTTTAAATTTAGCGGGGAATGATTATTTAAATTTAAGCTTTTGCAAATCTTTAAAAGATGAATTTTTAGATAATATCAAAGAACAAGACTTATTTTTTTCAAGTTCAAGTTCAAGAAGCTTGAGTGGAAATTTTACAATTTATGAAGAATTAGAAAGCTTTTTAAAATCCAAATTTAAAGAAAAAGAAATTTTACATTTTAACAGCGGTTATCATCTTAATATCTCTTGTATAGCTGCACTTGCAAGCATTCCAAACACACTTTTTTTAGCAGATAAATTCATCCATGCAAGTATGATTGATGGACTAAAACTTGGCGGAGCAAAATTTTTTCGCTTTTATCATAACGATATGAATCATTTAGAAAATTTAATTCAAAAACATTATGATCATTATGAAAATATCATCATTTTAAGCGAAGCGTTATTTAGCATGGATGGTGATTTTTCTGATTTTAATACACTCATCGCCTTTAAAGAAAAATACCCTAAAATCAAACTTTATATCGATGAAGCACACAGCGTGGGTTGCTTTGATGAGGAGGGCTTGGGACTTGTTAAAGCTTTAAATTTGGAAGAAAAGGTTGATTTTATAGTTTTTACCTTTGGCAAGGCTCTTGCTTCTATGGGTGCTTGTATGATTTGTAATAATCTTTATAAAAGCTTTTTTATCAACAAGGCTAGAGCTTTTATTTATTCTACAGCATTGCCTCCTATCAATATAGCTTGGACAAAATTTATTTTTGAAAAAATGAGCGAACTAAAAGAAAAAAGAGAAAAACTACAAATCATAGGCAATTTTTTTAAAAATCAACTCATAGAAAAAAGTCATCAAATTTTAGGCGATGCTTACATCATCTCCTTGGTTTTAGGAGAAAATCAAAAGGCTATAGAATTAGCAAAAAAACTTGAAGTAAATGGCATTTTTGCACCCGCTATAAAAGAACCTACTGTGCCTAAAAATACAGCTAGAATTCGTTTTTCTTTGCATGCAGGACTTAGCAAAGAAGACTTAAAGAAAGTGGTAGAACTTTTATGAAAATAAGCAATTTAATTCAAAATCAAAACTCACAAGAACTTATCTTGGTATTTGGTGGTTTTGCTTCACATCCTAGTCATTTTGCACATTTAAAAAGCGATAAAAATGTAGTTTTGGTTTATGATTATGAAAATTTAGACTTTAAATTTGATTTAAACTCTTTTTCTAAAATCACTCTCATAGCTTTTTCTATGGGAGTTTGCGTGGCAAGTAGAGTTTTAAAAAATATAGAGTTTTCGCAAAAAATAGCTATCAATGGTACTCCTTTTGGTATAGATAAATTAAAAGGAATTCATCCTGCAATTTTTGCTAAGCAAATTAAAAAATTTGATCTTACAGCTTTTAAAAAATCTTTATTTAAAGAGCGCGAAAATGAAGCAAAAGATTTTATCTTTAAAGATGAAAAAGATTTAAAAACCGAGCTTGAAAAACTTTTCGAATTTGCCTTAAAAGAGCGTAATGAAAGCTTTATTTGGGATAAAATTTACTCAAGCAATCATGATGAAATTTTTCCTCAAAATGCTTTAAAAAATACTTTTTCAAAGCTTATTTTTTTAGATGAGCCGCATTTTGCTTTTTTTCATTTTAAAACTTGGGATGAAATTTGAATTTTTTAAAAGCAAAAGATTATCAAAAACACGCAAAAGTGCAAGATTTAATGGGCTTAAAACTTTGTGAAATTTTAAAAAATTTAGAAATTTCGCATTTTAAAAAAGTGTTTGAATTTGGTTGTGGCAGGGGCGAATTTAGCGACAAACTTTCAAAAATTATCACTTTTGATGAATATTTAAAAAATGATATTTTGGATTATCCTGATAATCTTAATGTAGAAATTTTTGATATGAATACCCTAGCTACACAGAATTTAAGCAAGCAAAAATTTGATCTTATCACTTCTAATGCAAGTTTGCAATGGCTTGATTTAAAGCAGGTTTTGCCCACGCTAGCAAATATGCTAAATAAAAAAGGAATTTTACTTCTTTCTACTTTTGGAGAAATGAATTTAAAAGAGATCAAACAAAGCACAAGCTTGGGTTTAAAATATTTTAGCACAAAAGAACTTGAACAAATTTTCAAACCCTATTTTTCCGATATTAAAATCACAGAAGAAATTGTAAATTTGGAATTTCAAAACGCTTTAGAAGTTTTTAGACATTTAAAATTAAGCGGAGTAAATTCTTTGGGATTTTATCGCTTAAACAAGCAATTCTTAAAAGAATTTGAAGAAAAATTTCAAAATAAACTCACTTATCATCCTATTTTTATTTTATGCAAAAAAGATACAAAATAAAATTTCTTATGTTATAATACAAAAAATCAAGATTATCGACAAAGGAAAGTGCAATGAAAAAGCTCGTGTTATGTTTTATAGTGTTGTTTTTATCTTTAAATTTAAATGCACAAAATTTAAGTGTTTTCGTAGCTTCTTCGGCTTCAAAAGCTATGGAAGAGGTCAAAAATGAATTTTTAAAATCACACCCTAATGACAATATAGATCTTGTTTTTGGCGCTTCAGGAAAGTATTATCAACTTTTGAAACAAGGGCGGGAATTTGATCTATTTTTTTCAGCCGATACAAAATACGCGCAAGCAATTTATGAGGATCAAAACGCTTTAGATAAACCAAAAGTTTATGTTTTAGGTATCTTAGCCCTATATAGCTTAGATGAAAGCTTACTTGAAGGTGGGATAGAAAAGCTAAAAGATAAAGCAAATAAAATTCATCACCTAAGCCTTGCAAATCCAAAGGTTGCTCCTTATGGAGTAGCTGCTAAAGAAGTGCTTGAAAATTTAAATTTAGACAAACTCTTTGAAGATAAAATTGTTTTAGGTGAAAATATCTCCGTGCCTGTTTTACATGTCGATAGCAATAATGCAGATTTGGGTATTGTGGCTTATTCTCTAGTATCTTCTATCAATCATCCTAAAGGCAAAGCTATTTTAATTGATCAAAAATACTTCACTCCTTTAAAACAAAGCTATGTCATCACAAAATACGCTAAAGATAAAAAATTAGCCTTTGAATTTAGCGATTTTATCAGTTCGCAAAAAGTAAAAGAAATCTTTAAAAAATACGGATTTGACACACCTTGAATATCTTAAATGGTAAGATTATAGAGCTTTTAAATGAGGGTGAGATTGTCATCGTTAAGATCAGTATTAAAGAGCAAATTTTTAAAGTTTTAATGCTTGATCTTCATTCTTTGCAAGATCTTAAAATAGGTACAAAAATTCAAGTACTTTTCAAAGAACACGAACTTGGCTTTACTTTACCCCATTCTATTTTAAGTGTGGAAAATTCATTTCTAGCAAGGATTAAAAGTATCAAAAAAGGCAAAATTCTATATCATATCTTTTTTGATTTTGAGGGTGATGAAATTTCTAGCATTATCACCAAAGAAAAAGCCTTAGAGCTCAAACTTGAAGAAGGACAAGAATGGCTTTGCTTTGTCAAGGAAAATGATATCATTTTAAAGGCTGTTTATGGATAATGATTTTTTACAAACCCTTTATCTTACCTTTAAACTTGCATTTATCACCACCTTTATGCTCTTTTTCATCGGAGTATTTTTAGCCTATCTTTTAAGCTTTGTGAAATTTCCTTTTAAAAGCTTGGTGCAAACCTTTGTAGCTTTGCCCTTGGTTTTGCCTCCAAGTGTTTTGGGTTTTTATTTGCTCATAAGCTTTTCACAAAACAGCTTTTTAGGACAATTTTTAAAAGAATATTTTAACCTTTCTTTGGTTTTTAGCTTTGAAGGTTTGGTATTTGCTTCTTTGATTTTTTCCCTACCCTTTATGGTAAATCCTTTACAAAGCGCTTTTTCATCGATCAATCAAAACCTACTTGATGCTTCTTATACTCTAGGAAAGGGTAAAATTTACACACTTTTTAGAGTAATTTTGCCCAATTCTAAAGTAGGGATTTTTAGCGCTTGTGCGATGAGTTTTGCACACACTATCGGTGAATTTGGAGTGGTGATGATGATAGGTGGACATAAAAAAGGTGAAACTTTGGTCGCAAGTATTGCTATTTATGATGAGCTTGAAGTTTTAAACTATACTTTAGCACATCAATACGCTTTTACTTTATTTGCGATTTCTTTTACCATACTCTTAAGTCTTTATTTTGTAAATAAAAAAATCGCTCTATAGGCCACTTTTATGATAAAAATCGATATAAAACTTCCCATCAACACAGCAAAAGGCAAGAAGCAACTAGAATTAAACACTTGCTTAAAAGCAAATGAAATCACTGCTATTTTTGGGGAAAGCGGTGCGGGAAAAACAACTCTACTTAAAATCATTGCAGGACTTATAAAACCTGAATTTGGACGCATAGAAGTAGGAGATGAGCTTTGGTTTGATACCCAAAAAAATGTCAATTTAGCCATACAAAAAAGAAAAATCGGCTTTGTTTTTCAAGATTACGCTCTTTTTCCAAATATGAGCGTAAAAGAAAACATTTCTTATGCTGCGACTTCAAAACAAAAAGCAGAAGAGCTTTTAAGCTTAATGAATTTGGAAAATTTAGCCAAAATTTATCCCAAAAATTTAAGTGGCGGACAAGCACAAAGAGTGGCTTTAGCAAGGGCTTTAGCAAGAGAGCCACAAATTTTACTTTTAGATGAGCCTTTGAGTGCATTGGACTTTAAAATGCGATCTTTTTTACAAGATGAGCTTGTGAAAATTTTACAACATTTTAAAATCACGACTTTATTAGTAAGTCACGATTTGGCTGAAATTTACAAATTGAGCCATAGAATTTTAGAGCTTAGTGATGGAAAAATCATCAAAGATGCAAGAACAAATGAATTTTTTACCTCATCAAATTTAAGTGCGAAATTACGCTTAAGTGCAACTTTGCTAGAAATTAAAAAAAGTGATATTTTAGTGGTTTTAACCTTGCTTTTAAATCAAGATATTATTAAAATCACTCTTAGTGAAGAGGAATTTCTAAAAGCTTATCAAGATGTAAAAATCGGCGATACGCTTTTGCTATCCATAAAAGCCTTTAACCCTATCATCGTAGGAAAACTTGATAAATAAGAGCAAAAATTTAATTTTTTAATGAGTACTTTAAGTGTACGCAAATCATACAATTAAGTATTTTTGCATTTTACGAAATACTCACTAGCCATCATTTTTAACTTTTTTTACAAGTTCATCTAAATATTTTTCTAAAATTTTTTCTCTTTTATATAAATCTTCAAATTTATCAATATCTAAATTTAGCGCGAAAGCCTTATATTTATTTTCATCTTTTAAATACACAAAACCTACAATCCAAGCAATTTTTTGCTCATCATTAAAACCTGTTTTTCCAAAAAGCTCTAAATTTTCCATATTTTTTAAATAAATCATTTCCTTAACACTATTCATTGCTTCTTGAGAAAAAGGTAAGCTATTTTGTGAAAGTCTAAAAAGCAAAATTGCTTGTTCTTTAGCGCTTATTTTTAGTGAGTTGTCAAGCCAAAAAGTATCGATCTTGGAAATTTTAGCATTACCATAATGAAGCTTGTTTAAATATTCTTGCATAGTTTTGATACCAATTCTTCTTGCCACTTCTTTAAAAGCAAGAACATTAGAATATTTTATAGCTGAACTTAAATTCATATCTTGCGCCCAAGAAGATAAAAATACTTTTTCACCTCTATAGTGATAAAAAATTTCTTTTTTAGTTTTTATCACACCACTATCAAGTGCAATTAGAGCATTAAAAATTTTAAAAGTGGAAGCGGGAGAGAAAGTCTCCATAGCCCTTGAAAAGTCGTTACTCGCCCAAGTTTTTCCATCATAAAAAACAAAAGTGCCGCTTGTATTATACTCTTTAAACCAATTATTTAATATCTTATCTTGCCCAAACACTAAATTTAAGAAAAGTAAAAATAAAGTTATTTTTTTCATAAAATATCTTTCTATTTAAATAATTTTAAACAAAATACTTTTTAAAGCTTTATTTTCTTTAAATATCCTTTAACATGAACTGAAATTTTCTAAAATTGTGACCATTAAAGCAATCCATCGATTAAATATAACTTACTTTATCATTCATTTACTATTTATGAAAAATTATATGCTAGTTTTTTGCTTATTATTTTATAGCTAAAAATTGAGGTATGCAAAATGAGAAAAAGTATGATTAGTTTTTTGGAAAAAAAGGCCAAAAATGAAAAAATAACCATGGTAAGTGCGTATGATTATCATAGTGCAAGAATTTTAGACAATAGCGATATAGATATTATATTGGTTGGAGATTCATTAGCCATGACGGTACTTGGTATGCAAGATACTTTAAGTGTTACTATGGATGAAATGTTGATTTTTACCAAAGCTGTTTCTCGCGGAGCTAAAAAGTCTTTCGTACTTGCTGATATGCCTTTTATGTCTTATCAAAGTTCAGATCGTGACGCTATCTTAAATGCCTCAAGATTTATCAAAGAAAGCCACGCAAATGGGGTAAAAGTGGAAGGGGGTATAGAAATCGCAAGCAAGATTAAATTGATTTCCCAATCAGGAATACCCGTCGTTGCTCACCTAGGTTTAACCCCACAAGCTGTAAATATGCTAGGTGGCTATAGGGTTCAAGGTAAAGATTTACAATCGGCCCAAAAAATTATAGATGATGCAAAAGCTGTGCAAGATGCGGGTGCTTGTATGTTGGTTTTAGAATGTGTGCCTGTAAAACTAGCACAAAAAATAAGCTCTATTTTAGAAATTCCAACAATCGGCATAGGTTCAGGCAAATACTGCGATGGACAAGTTTTAGTTTATCACGATCTTTTGGGTTTAAATAAAGATTTTAAAGCAAAATTTGTAAAGCATTTTGATAAAATTGATCCTCAAGTAGGAGTTGAAAAATATAGAGATGAAGTTAAAAGCGGTATTTTTCCTTCCCAAGAGCACAGCTTTGATTATTTAGATGATGAATTATTAGATAAATTATACTAAGGATACAAATATGCAAGTCATTACTTCTGTCAAAGAAGCAAAACAAATTGTAAAAGATTGGAAATCACATCAACTTAGTATAGGCTATGTTCCAACCATGGGTTTTTTACACGATGGACATTTAAGTTTAGTCAAACATGCCAAAACACAAGATAAGGTTATAGTAAGTATCTTTGTAAATCCTATGCAATTTGGGCCTAATGAAGATTTTTCTAGTTATCCAAGAGATTTAGAACGCGACATTAAAATGTGTCAAGATAATGGCGTTGATATGGTTTTTATCCCCGATGCAACTCAAATGTATCTTAAGAATTTTAGCACCTATGTAGATATGAATACGATCACTGATAAACTTTGTGGGGCTAAAAGACCGGGGCATTTTAGAGGCGTTTGCACGGTTTTAACTAAATTTTTTAATATCCTAAACCCTGATATAGTCTATATGGGGCAAAAAGACGCGCAGCAATGCGTAGTCGTTAGGCATATGGTTGATGATTTAAATTTTGATTTAAAAATTCAAATTTGTCCTATCATTAGAGAAGAAGATGGCTTAGCTAAAAGCTCTAGAAATGTATATCTTAGCAAAGAAGAAAGAAAAGCGTCACTAGCTATATCTCAAAGCATTTTTTTGGCTGAAAAATTAGTCCGAGAGGGAGAAAAAAATACTTCTAAGATCATCCAAGCTATGAAAGATATTTTAGAAAAAGAAAAACTAATCAAAATCGATTATATAGAATTAGTCGATTTTAACACCATGGAAAATATCGAAAATATCACTGATAATGTTTTAGGAGCGGTGGCTGCTTTTGTTGGAAAAACAAGACTCATTGATAATTTTTTAGTACAAGGATTAAAATGAATATCACTTTACTCAAATCAAAAATACATCGCGCAAGCGTAACAGAAGCTAGGCTTGATTATGTAGGAAGTATAAGTATAGATGAAAAATTATTGCAAGCGAGTGGAATTTTAGAATACGAAAAAGTCCAAGTAGTCAATGTCAATAATGGCGCTAGATTTGAAACCTATACCATAGCCACGCAAGAAGAAGGAGTTGTATGCTTAAATGGTGCTGCGGCTCGTCTTGCAGAAGTGGGAGATAAGGTGATCATCATGTCTTATGCTGATTTTAATGAAGAAGAAGTAAAAACATTTAAACCAAAAGTTGTTTTTGTGGATGAAAATAACACTGCTACAAAAATAACAAATTATGAAAAACACGGAGCTATTTTCTAACATCTAGCTATTTTTGTAATTTTTTCTATCTTAGATAAATTCATTTATCTAAGATAAGTAAAAAATGATTTTTATATCTTTTAATCCATTATTTTTGCTTATCTTAACTTCTAGTTTTTATAAACCACATCTTTTTTCATTAAAAATTTTTTTAAATTTTGTCCCTCTTTGATAACCTTGTTTTCCCTTATAAGTTCAAAACCATTTTTTAAGAAAAAATCTTTAGCACTTAAGGATGCGAAAGTGTAAATTTCATTATGCAAATAAGTTTTTAAAATAAAATCAAGTAAATTTTGTGCTAAACCTTGTCTAACAAAATCAGGATGAGTAAAAAGCAAATCAAGCAATTTCTGCTCTTGTTTAACACTTATAAAACTTGCGATTTTTCCTCTTTTTTCATAGACAAAGATCTCATCATATTTAAATTTTTCTTCCCATTGTTGTCTATCAATTTTAATCCAAGCACAAATTTGATCTTTTGTATAATCCTTAGCACAAAGTGTTTTTACGCTTTGCTCAAAAAGCGACAAACAAGCATTTAAATCCTTAATATCAGTTTTTCTTAGCAAGAACTTTTCTTAATGCCAAGCTGGCTAGGGCTAAACCAAAAGATGCAGTCACACCCATAAAAGATCCAAGATCTTTACAATGCGCTTCCTCATCTGAAAATACCACATCAAAATTTCCTTTAAAGCCTGATTTTCTAAGTTCATAACGGAATTTTTTCGCTAAAGCATCTCCGTGGGTTTTAAATATACTTGTAGTTTTTATACGCGTAGGATCAAGCTTTCTAGCCCCACCCGTAGAAGAGATAAAAATTTGACGCTTAAAATCGATCAAATTTGCAAGCGCTACTTTTGCAGGAATATCATCAATTGCATCGATGATTAAATCAAATTCACTTAAATCAAAATTCGCTAAAAATTCATTATCTATTTTACTTACTATACCCTTAGCATTGTAAATTCTAGCAAAAACCTTAGCTTTTTCTTCGCCCAAATTTTCACTATGAATTTGGCGGTTTTGATTGGTGATTTCAAATTTATCCGCATCGATTAAAGTAAGATTTTGAAAACCGCTACGATAAAGTGCGTCTACACACATCCCACCTACTCCACCAAGTCCGCATACGAGCACCTTGGTTTGTGAAATTTTATTGAAGTTTTCCTCGCTTACTAGCCATTTTATACGCGTAAATCTATCATTCATTATTTGCCTTTAACCATTTTTTAACTTTTTTCATTTTGTCATAAGCACTTAAATCAAGCATTATAGGAGTTATAGTCACATAACCCTTTTTCAATAAAGCTATATCGCTATCTTTCTCATCTTCAAAATCCAAATTTGCTGCTGCTAGCCAATAATACTCCACTCCGCGTGGATTGATATTTGAATGCGCTTCAAAATTATACACTCGCTTACCTGCTTTACAAATTTTAATGCCTTTTATATTGGATTTTGCTGGAAAATTAATGTTTAAAAATTCTTTTTTTCCTAAAGGAAAGCCTTTATCAAAAATATTTTGAACGATTTTTTTAGTAATTTTTAAAGCATTTTTAAAATCAAGCTCTTTTTCACTTTTTTTGTAAAATTGCGAAAGAGCTATGGCTGGAATTCCTTGTAAAACTGCTTCCATAGCACCCGCACAAGTACCTGAATATGTGATATCTTCACCCACATTTGCACCTTTATTAATCCCACTTATCACAAGATCAGGCAAACGCGTTTTATAAAGCGCATGAAGAGCAAGATAAACACAATCTGCAGGGGTTCCATCATCAAGCTTGTAAAATCTTTTTCCTACTTTGATAAAACGCAAGGGTTTTGTAAGGGTTATAGAATGTGAACAAGCTGATTTTTCAGTAGCAGGCGCAACTATGGTAATTTTTGCTTTAAATTCTTTTTTTAACATTTTAATGAGTTTTTTAAGTCCCTCACTTTCAAAACCATCATCATTGGTAATAAGAATTTCTTTCATTGCTCTTCCTTGCAAAAGATAAAATTTGGATTGTAGCATATTTTTGTAATATAAATTTTGATTTTAAAATATTAATTTTAATACTATTTTTAATTATATTTTTATTTAATATTTATTAA
>NZ_AINS01000040.1 GCF_000254135.1 Campylobacter coli LMG 9860 | reverse complement strand
ACTGTTTTTTTGAGCAGTATTCTTGATATATTTTCTTCTTATTTATATATTTAATTTTGGTATTTTCATCTAAAAATACAACAACTTTCTCTAATAAAATATCTGCGATATCAATTAAATTTGCCTGCTCAAAAATCTCAATTAATTCTAATAAAAATGACTGCCATGACTGTTTGTATTTACTCAAATCTTTTATAGAATCAAATATCCATTGCAAGACCACCTCATTATTGTTAGGAATACTATCATTAAATTCGAGTTTAAAGTATTGACACATAAGAGAAAAAATATACTCCCAAGATATATGAAAATTTTGAAACGCTGAATATCTCATTGCGACAACATCTTGAATTCTATCTAATTCAATGACAATAGTATTTTCATTCTTCATCCCCAAATTATATGTATTTGAATTACCAATAATAATACCTGGCTTTCTACATATTCTAGATGGAACTATAGGAGCAGTCCCTCCACTTGCAATAAAAAAATCAATTTCATTTGCATAATAAATTTTTGTTTTATAATCAACTCCTATTAATGGCACAAACTCATATTTATTTTTTGAAACATCTTTCAAAGAAATTTTAATTTTATCATATATTCGATAATCCTGTTTATAATCAATAACTTCACCTTCTTTTGCAGTAATACCATCAAAAAAGACTCTAATATTAGAATAATATTTTAATAGTTCTTTTATTATATTAACATAACCACTTGTTTGCTGAAGCCAAACTCTTTTTTCAGAACATATTGAAAACCATAAATTTAACTCATATTTTTTATTATTTATATAACTTTTACTATCCAAAGAGTTTTTTAACATCTGCTTCTCTAGGTAATCATCCAAAATATCGGCTATAGTCGAACTTATTTTTGCATAAGCAGATCTAGAACCAATCTGATTTACACAAATTCCTGTTGGAAAAACATACACTAAACCTTCTGAAGTTTTCTCTGCATGATTTGGAATAAAAAAAGAACTATTATTGAAAATCTTTTTAGGTTTATCTATGCTATAAAAATATCTCAATTGATCATAAAAATGATGAAAAGGTCTATTTTGAGATAGTATATAGCCAAATTCTATATCTTTAAATGAAAATACACTAGGAGAAATTTGAGACAATTTATCTATTTGATTTAGTAAATCAGTTTGCATTACACTAGATATTATATATAGCTTATTCTCAACTATTATACTATCAACTAAACTTTGACACTGTCCTATAATCCAAGGATATTTATTCTCCTTATCGATCATAAAAATAAAATTAGCTGAATTTAACTGAATAGAAAAAATAGCTCTAGTTGTAATATAATTCAAAATGGGATGTTTCAATTCAAAATATTTTTCTTGATTTTTCAAATTCCAAAAATTTACAAAATATTGGATATTATTATTAATATAAGCTTCCCTAATATCAGCGATTTCTCCTTTGTATGTTTTATAATCATAAATTGTTTTATTATTTAAATAAAATTCAAAATTTTTTAAACTAGATAATAATTTTTCTACCTTTGTCATTTATAAATTCCTTATAATCTTTCGGTACTCCAATATCTATAAAATAATCATCAAAAATTTGAGTTTGTATTTTTAATGTTTTATAATTTTCTTGCAAAAATTCTTCAAAAGAAAATTTCCTCTCTAAACTAAAATTATTAAAAATATCTTTTTTTAGCAAGTATACGCCACCATTGATTAAACCTTGCTTTTTAAACACCTTTTCTTCAAAAGATGTCACGATACCTTGCTCATCAACATTGACCGTACCATATCTATCAAAATTTTGCATTTGTTTTAAAGCTATGCAAATTTTACTACTGTTTAAAACAGGCTTTTTTAGATCAATATCAAAAAAAGTATCTCCATTTAAAACATAGACTTCATTTTTTACAAATTTTAAAGCATCTTTTATAGCTCCACCTGTACCCAAAAGCTCTTTTTCGATGTTATAGTGTATTTTCATGCCATGAAATTCATCTTTGAAATACTCTTGAATCAGTTCATATTTATACGAAACACTTAGAATAATCTCGGTAATTCCTTGCTTTTTCAAATACTCTAAAACAAAAGCTAAAAAGGGTTTTCCATTGATCGGTGCCATAGGTTTTGGAAGATCTTGCACTACACTTCTAAGCCTAGTACCAAGGCCTCCGGCTAAAACTATAGCTTGCAATCAAACCCCTTGCCAAAAATCTCTTCTTCTACTATAGCGCAGATAATATGTCCTATCAAAATATGTGCTTCTTGAATTCTTGGTGTGCAAGATGATGGCACTTTGATGCAATAATCACAAAATTCATTCATGGCTCCCCCACTAGCTCCAGTTAAACCTATGCTTAAAATCCCTTTTTTCTTGCAAACCTCTAAAGCTTTTAAGATGTTTTTACTATTTCCACTTGTAGAAATTCCAATAAAAACATCCCCGCTCACACCTTGAGCTTGCACTTGTCTAGCAAATAAATTTTCATAGCCATAATCATTGCCAATAGCTGTCAATACGCTCGTATCTGTTGTTAAAGCTATACTTGCAATACCTGGTCTATCAAAGTAAAATCTACTTACAAACTCCCCTGCTATGTGCTGTGCATCAGCTGCGCTTCCTCCATTGCCTGCTAGTAAGGTTTTATGGCCATTTTTGTAAGCACTGATAACTTTTAAAGATGCTTCTTTGATCAAATTGATTATATTATCATCATTTAATATTTTATCTTTAACATCAATCGAATCACTAAAATGAGATTTTATATATAGGTTTAAATTTTCCATGATTTTGCCCCCTCTTTCGTAAAATAAAATTCCTGTACATAGCCTTGCTGTTCATTTAAAATTTTTTTAAGCTTATATTTTTTCACAGGATCTACCATAAAAAACATAAATCCTCCAGCACCTGCTCCGCTTGTCTTGCCACTATAAGCACCATTTTCCATAGCTAAATGATAAATCCTTTCAAGCTCATCATTGCTAATGATTTCAGAAATAATCTTTTTTGATTGCCAAGATTTACCTAAAATTTGTGCTATTTTTTCAAAATCAGCTCTAAATAGCGCCTCTTTCATGTCTAATGCATCTTGTTTTATCGCATGCATAGCATTAAGCGAATTTTCATCTCCTAGTTTTCCTTTTTTATGCTCTTCTATATCTTTTGCTTCTCTAGTGATATTCGTAAAATAAAGTAAAACTCTAGCTTCAAGCTCACTTGCTATCCAGTTTTTAATGCGTAAAGGATTGACTATAACTCTTTTTTGATCATAAAATTCCATAAAATTAAATCCACCAAAAGTCGCAGCGTATTGATCTTGTGCACCTCCTACTATACCCATATCTTCTCTTTCTATCTCATAAGCCAAACGAGCGATTTCATACTCACCTAAAGGAAGATTGAGCCATTCTGCAAATGCTTTGATGATACCTACTACCAAAGTAGAACTACCCCCTAGCCCGCTACCACTTGGTACATCTGAATAAGTATGCAAAGAAAAACTTAAAGGTCTTTTAATATAGTCTTTTATCAAGCGATTATAAATCGCTTTGTAAAGATCTAATTTACCATCATTTTCTAAAAACTCTTTACTTTGATACTGTACTTTTATGCCAGTATCAGAAGAGTCAAAAATGATTTTTTGATCATTTCTTTCTGTCAAAGTACAATGCACATAAAGAGATACTGTCGCATTTAAAACATAACCTGTATATTGATCACAATATAAATTTATATCAGTACCCCCACCAGCTAATCCTAGGCGTAACGGAGTTTGAGAACGGATTATCATAATTTACTACCTATTAAGCGGGATTCTGCCCATGGAGATTTCTTTTCTCCAATGATTTAGCAAATCTTCAAACATTTTTCTGGCTGGAATTTCTGGCTTCCAATTGATATAACTTTTGATTTTGGTATTATCAAACATTTGATAGTCTGCATCAATAGGTCGTAATCTTTCTTCATCTTCTTCCACTTTGATATCTTTTCTTGTAGAAAAACCTAAAAGTATATCAATAACTTCAGGAAGCTTAAAGGCTTCTTCGCCAGCTATGTTAAAAGCTTCTCCACAAGGAACATTGCCTTTTTCACTTTCTAATGAAAGTAGATAATAAGCTCTTATAGCATCACGACAATCTTGAAAAGTTCTTACGCTAGATAAATTTCCTACTTTTACAACAGGCTCTTGATACCCTGCTTCGATCAAGGCAATCTGCTTTGCAACTGTGCTTTCAAAAAATACATCGGAGCGTCTTGGACCACTATGAGTTCCCATTCTGGTAACATATGTTTTTATACCATAAGCTTCACCATAAAATCTTCCTAGATAATCCGTACCAATTTTGCTTATACTATAAGGACTTGCACCATGAAAAGTCGTATCTTCATTCAGCTTGATACCCACTTTTGCTCTACCGTAAACTTCGCTAGAAGAGCAAATATGTACCACAGGATCATAGCCATCTTTAGCTTTTAATAATCTAATATTTTCTAAAATATTTGCTGTGCCTATGATGTTTGTCTGTAGAGTTTCTATAGGTATATCAAAAGAAGTTTTTGGGTAAGACTGTGCGGCTAGATGAAAGATCACATCGGGTCTTTTACTTTCAAAAAGCTTTTGAATACTTGAGTAATCATTCAGATCTGCATAAAAAATGCTGATTCTATCTTTTTTGTTTATTCTATCGCTTAAATGATAGATATTATCCATGCTCTCTTGCCAACGCATCATACCTATAACATCATAGTTTGTATTTTCTAGTAAAAAGTCTGCCATTTGCGAGCCAACTTGGCCCGTAAAACCAGTAATTAATGTTGTTTTTTTCATTTTACTCCCGTACCTCTTTTATTGTTTTGAAGATAATCTTCATACATCATTTTAATACCTTCCTCAAGTTCTATTTTATGTTTCCATCCTAAAGAATGAATTTTAGAGCAATCAAGCAATCTATTCATAGGACTATCTGGCTTGCTTATATCAAATTTTATTTCACCTTTATATTGCGTAATTTCTTTTATCAAAAGAGCTAGCTCTGCAATAGACAAATCGCTTCCAGTGCCTATATTAATATGTGTATTTTTTATATTATTTTTAGACAAATCACTGAAATTAACATGTTTCATTATATACATACAAGCATCCACTAAATCATCTGAATGTATAAACTCTCTTCTAGTTTTGCCGGCCCCCCAAAGTTCTATATATTCCTCATAAATTCCGTTTGTCTTAAGATAGCTTATCGCTTTGCTTTCATCTTGTAAGTTGAGATCCAATAAAATATCGCCGTATTTCTTTTCATTAAGTAGTTTTGCCAAATGAAATTTTCTAAGCATTGCTGGTAGCACTCTAGCTGTCTTTAAATTAAAATCAGCTGTTTTTCCATACAAATTAGTTAAAGCAACCGAAATAAAATTAGTATTATATTGCAAATTATAAAATTCACACATTCTAACTCCAGCAATTTTTGCCAAAGCATATGGCTCAGCATTATATTCTAATTCGCTAGTAAGCAAACTATCTTCTTTTATGGGATTTTGGGTATATTGTGGATACATCCAAGAACTACCAAAAAAAATTAATTTTTTAACATTTGAAAGATATGAGTTATGAAAAATATTATTCTGTATTGTTAAATTTTCATATAAAATATCAGCTGGAGCCCTAACTCCTAAAGCACTCATTTTAGCTGCCGCAAAAAAAACATATTCTGGCTGATTATCATCGAAAAAATTTTTAACAGCATCAAAATCAAGTAAATCCAACTCTTCTCGAGTCGCATAAATTAAATTATCAAAACCTAAATTTTGTAATTTTTCCATTATGGCACTTCCTGCCGAACCCCTATGACCTGCTATATAAATTCTAGAATTTTTTTCCATATTTTAACCCTTATTTACTGCCAAAACATCTCGATCTGAAAGAATAGGCGAATTTGTTGGCCAATTTATACCAATTCTCTCATCATTCCAAGCATAAGTAAATTGATCATCAGCATCCACATACTCTCCTAAATAAGCACATTTGTAATAATATACAGCACTTTCACTACTTACATAATGAGCATTTCCAAAACCTGCTGGCACTAGGATAATTTGCTGGTTGTCTTGATTTATAATAAATTTTTCATGTTTTAAATAAGTAGGTGAATCTTTTCTACAATCAACAACCACCTGATGCACTTCTCCATAAACACAAGTAGCCAATTTGTAAGTTTTTACATCACCATGAATACCACGAATAACATTGTGTTTAGAGTGTATAAATTTATCATGTATAAATTTTAACCCATTTGGCAAAAGCTTATCTATAGTCTCACTTGTAAAAGCCGTCCAAATCTCACCTCTTAAATCTTTAAATTTATTTGGAGTTATAATATGCACTCCTCTTAAAATTTTTGATTCTTGTACATCAAATTCTATAGCCATTATTTTCCTTTTTTGTATTTTTTTACCAAAAGATAGAATTCCCAAGGCAATATTAAAAAAGCACCTTTGTACCATTTTTTATAACTTTGAATCAAAAGATCTCCTATCTTATACGAAAGTTGGTTTTTAATCCTTAAAGCATCTTGATAATCACTGTAAGTCTCAAGACTAGGATAATTATAATTTTTCCAAACCATTCTCTCTTTTCGATATTTACCAATTACCTTATATATGCAAATAGGAATTTTATAAATTTTATTCTTATTGCGTATAAACTCAACCCCTAAAGAATAACTTAAATGACACTTTACCCTAGCTACAGCTCCTATATTTTTTTCATTTGAGCGACTTTTTTTTTTAAAAATAGATAATTTATCCTCCAATAAATGAAAACGAACATAATCGGCTTTTTTAATATCTCCAAAAAACATAAAAATTCTAAATGCGACATATAAAATATTTGGATATTCTTTTTGTTCAAAATTTCTATAATATTCATACTCTAATGTAAAACTTCCCATAGAATACTGCAATAATGTTGTAAAAAATTCTTCGCAACGCTCAGTAATAATTTTTTCCAACATCATATTCACAGTGTGATAATCTTTGAGTCTAAATAGACAATCTAATATATAGATGCGATAAGCATCATTGTCATAGTCCAACTCTAAGGCTTTATTTAAAAATGACATTGATTTTTCAATATCTCTATCTCTAAATAATTCAAAAAGTCTAAAATAAGCCCTAGCATCTTGGAAATTATGCAATGTGATTTTTGATAAATTTGCTTGTATAATATCTGCTTGTTCCACCTGAGTATAAATATCATGATAGGAAATTAAATTATTTTTTCCTGCTATCATCATAGCAACTTTGGAAAATACAGATTCCTTTGCAGAGTAAATTTTTTCAGCTCGAGACATTAAATTAATTTCAAAGAAACTTCTTTCCATTTCATTATAAGTCTTATCTATAAATTCATCTACAAGAAATATCTTCTCAAAAGCAGTTTTTTGAAAATACTCCACGAGGGCCTTATTAGCATTCAAATCCTGTCCAAAAACAATAATGCTGTAGCCACTTGCCAATTCTTTGGTTACAATATCCAAAGCAATTTCATATGGAAAATATCTCTCTTGTACTACATTCCAACCAGGAGCTTTCCTAATCTTCGAAAAAATTATATCTCCACCTCTAATATGTAATGCAACAAACTTATTAATTTTTACTACTCTAGAATCTTGAATTATTTTTTCAAATCCATCTGAAAAACCTATCGTGCTATAAATTCTAGAAATTTCTTTCAAACATTCTTTTTCAACACACTCATTCAACCAATTACTAGGAAGAATATCGGTAGAATACCAACCCCATTCTGTCTCAAAATTAGTCTTATTTTGAATCTGTTCAAAGGTAGAATTTTTCTTACGAATTTCCATTCCATGATTTTCATTAACACAAGCACTATCAATCAAATACTCTTTAATAAAATCTAAATTAAAAACAGCATCTACCTCATCCATTGCATTACCAAGATAATTAATCTCTTTAGTATTTTGCGAATCGGTTATACCCATAAAGGCCAAATCTATAGAATTGGACCATGTAAATCCAAAATTAAAATTACATTTTTTTGCCAAATACATCCCAACCAAAATACTAGCTAATCTCATACCTAAACCATCGGGTTTTGAAGAGATAATATATCCATTTTTATTCCTTGAAAAAATTTCAATCTTTGACAATTCTAAAGCACCTCTTTCTATTGAAATTTTAACATATCTTGCGCTCAAGCACTCAGACAGAACTAATTCACAATAATAATCATTATATTTCCAATAAAATTTTTCCCTCGATATTGCAGTCCAATGAATACCATCTATCGAAAAAGAAATATCCATCCCTCTTAAGTATTTTCTCTTAAAATGATTTTTAACATTGATAATTCTTATTTTTTCCAATACACAAACTTTACACAAATCAACAACAAACCAAGGCCAATTAGTAAAACAAGTTTTATACGATTTAACTCCAGAATAATCCTGGCTGACTATCATATTCGGATTATGTCTATAATCTAATTCGTCGATACTACTTTGAAATACTCGTTTATTTAAAGCAATATTCACCAGATTTTCATCTTTCCATATAAATTGTCTCTTTAATAAAATTCCTTGACTATGGATAGAAGTTGATATATTTTTTTTGCTATTTTGATGCTGTTTATAGCATTTATAAATATAATAAGGCAAATATATATATGATCCCTTATGCCAATTTTTATTTGCTTTCAGAATCAAATGTCCTATTTTAAATGACAAGTGCTCTCTAACTTTCCAAATATCATCAAAATCAGGATATGATTCTAATTTTGGCAAAGATAATTCTGGGTTTTTTTTGATTAATTTTTGATATTCTTTTTTTTCATTTTTAAATTTCAAAATTAATTTAAAAATAAAATAAGGTAAAAATATTAGACCAAAAAAATTCTGGGATTTTTCCAAAACTAATTTCCCTAATCTGTAAGTAAGTTGTTTTTGAATTCTATCTCTAGCAAAACCATATTTGCATATAAAATCATATTCTGGATATCTATCTTGATTTTCTTGATATAATGGTTTATGATTAGATAAAAATTTTAAAGTATCCCTAGGATCTTTTTCAAAATCTCTCAAATCAAAATGCCAAAAATATAGATACATAAAAATTGCCTCTTCAAGCATTTGTCCCTTTTTATCATCTAGCTTATTTTTGATAAATTCTCGAATATAAAATGCATTAAAAAAATTACTACTTTTTGCATGATAATGCTTAGCTTTTTTAATATCACCATTGAAATCATAGCACAAATTTTCAATATAAGGAGTAATATTGTCTTTGGTTATTTTCTTATCGTAAGCAGCAGTTGAAGATGAACGAATTCTATAATAATATAATTGTGATGGAAATATGTAAATGTTTTCAGCTTGTATAAAAGATAGAATGCCAAAATGAACATCTTCATGGATAAAACCATCTAAAAATTTAAGCTGAATTCTTTTTAAATAAGAAAAAGAATAACAAGCAGCGCACACACACCAAAATGGCAAAGTAGACTGAATTTTAATCATTCTTTCTAGCCACTGCTGAACATTTATAATTTCAGGAGCAAAATATTCATAAATTTGCATTTGTGTTTTTGTTAAATTTTCAACATTTTCATAATGATTTTTATCAATATTATCGTAAAACATCTTATAATCAAACCAAATCAAATCGACATCTTGGCATCTAATCACACACTGCTCTACCGCATCCAAACGCCAATAATCATCGGGATCTAAAAAGATAATATAATCTATATTAGGATAAGTAAATTTTGTTAGATCTTTTTCGTTGTTAAAAGCTTTATAACTTTTATATACAGTATATATTTCGTAAGGATTATTATCTTCTAGGTTAAATTCTATTAAAGAATTTTCTTTGATGGTTTGGGTTTTGTTTTTAAGTTTGTATTCTCCGCTAAAGTATTCTATACCTACATTTCTAGCACTACTTTGTCCACCATTTTTTTTATCA
>NZ_AINS01000041.1 GCF_000254135.1 Campylobacter coli LMG 9860 | reverse complement strand
GAGTTTTTATTTCACTTGCTTTTTTTCTTTAAAAGCACATGCACTTAAAAAGATTAGGGTAAATAAAGTAAAAAATAATTGCTATGGTAATTTTCATTGGTAATCTTTTAAATTTAAATCAGCCATACAAAGCCCCTCCCTTAAACCCTCATCAATCACTATAAGTTTTTCTCTTTCAAAAATACTAAAAAGCAAAAAACATCCCGCAACTAAATAATTTTTTCGCGTATTTCCTACCCAAAAACTTGCCTTTTTTTCATCCATATACCAAAGTTTTTGCCCAAAAGTTAAAAAATCATTGATATTTAATCTTGCACCATTGATTTTCTTTGCCTCGTATTTTTCATAATTTAAGCCTTTTTTTAAAGCCGCTAAAGCCGTAGGGACACCTGAATTTAAAACGATATTTTTCATCTTGCTTTGTTTTAATGCTTTTTTTAAACCATTGCTTTGCCCAAAGGCCTCAAAAGCCATGGTTTTTAAAAAATTATCGTGAATTAAAAAATGAATTTTTAGCTTTTTATCTTTAAATCTATAAGGAAAATTAGGATATTTTTGAAGTATTTTTTTAAAAGAAAAAGAATTTGCGATTTTTTTTATCTTGCATTTTTCATAAAAACTGATAATACCAAAATCAAAACTTTGAAAATTATCCCTAAAAGAAAATTCACAAGATGCGCCCCCTAAATCACAATACCCACAATCCAAATTTAAGCCTAAATTTAAAAGCCCCCTTTTCATACCCAAAACGCTAATTTTAGCTTCAATTTTGGCATCTATCACTTTAAAATCAATTTGAAATTCCTGTTTTAAACGAGTAAAAATTTCATTCGTATTGCTTGCTTTTCTAAAAGCTGCAGTTGCGACTGCTCTTGCTTGGCTTAAGTCATATTTTTTAGCTATTTCTTGAAGTGCATTGCGAAGTTTTTCTATGGCTTCATCACTTATCTTTCCAGTTTTATCTAAGTTTTTAGCCGAACCTATGATAAATTCATATTCATCCAATTTTTCAAATTTTTCATTTATAAAAACCGCTCTTAAAGTATTTGAGCCAAGATCTATACCTAACATCACTATCCTTATTTAAATTTATAGTATAATAGCAAAAAAGTTCTAAAGGAAAAATATGCTTTTAGGTGTAAATATCGACCACATTGCAGTATTAAGACAAGCTAGAATGGTAAATGATCCTGATCTTTTAGAAGCCGCTTTTATAGCTGCTAAATTTGGAGATCAAATCACTTTGCATGTAAGAGAAGATCGTCGTCATGCTCAAGATTTTGATTTAGAAAATATCATACGCTTTTGCAAAAGTCCTATCAATTTAGAATGTGCTTTAAATGATGAAATTCTAAACTTAGCACTTAAATTAAAACCTCATCGTATCACCCTAGTGCCTGAAAAAAGAGAAGAGCTTACCACAGAAGGGGGGCTAAATTTAAATCATAATAAAATCAAAGAAAGTATAGAAAAACTTCAAAATGCGCAAATCGAGGTTTCACTTTTTATCAATCCTAGCTTAGAAGATATACAAAAATCATATGAATTAAAAGCTGATTTTATAGAACTTCACACAGGACATTATGCAAATTTGCATAACGCACTTTTTAGCAATATCTCTCATACAGCCTTTGCTTTAAAAGAATTTGATTTAAGCAAAAAAACATTACAAAGTAAATTTGAAGAGGAGTTAAACAATATAGAAATTTGTGCTAAAAAAGGAGTGGAGCTTGGATTAAAAGTCGCTGCTGGGCATGGGCTAAATTATAAAAATGTAAGCCAAATAGCAAATATCAAAGAAATTTGCGAACTTAATATCGGCCAAAGTATTGTAGCAAGATCGGTTTTTGTAGGACTACAAAATGCGATTTTAGAAATGAAAGCACTGCTTTAAAGATGAAAAAATTAGCCATTAGCATAGGCGATATCAATGGCATAGGGCTTGAAATTCTAGCACACTCACATGAAAAATTAAGCCAAATTTGCACTCCTTATTATTTTATCCATGAAAGCTTGCTTCAAAAAGCTTTAAAACTTTTAAATTTAGAGCTTTTAAATGCAAAAATCGTAGCTTTTAAAGGTGCTAAAAATTATGAATTTACACTGCTTAAAAAGCATAATTCTCTTGAAATTTATTCTTTTGGCTTGCCTTTAAATTTAAAAGTGGATGAAAACTTTGACATTAAAGCAGGAGAAATAGATGCAAAAAGTGGCCTATATAGTTTCTTAAGCTTTAAGGCGGCAAGCTATTTTGTTTATAAAAACCACGCACACGCCCTACTTACTCTACCTATACATAAAAAAGCTTGGGAGGATGCGGGGCTTAAATTTAAAGGACATACTGATGCACTAAGATTCTTTTTTAAAAAAAATGCCATCATGATGCTAGGATGTAAGGAACTTTTTGTAGGACTTTTTAGCGAGCACATACCCTTAGCAAAAGTAAGCAAAAAAATCACTTTTCAAAATTTAAGTATTTTTTTAAAAGACTTTTATCAAGAAACTCGCTTTAAAAAAATCGGACTTTTAGGTTTTAACCCACATGCAGGAGATTATGGGGTGATAGGAGGCAAAGAAGAAGAGCTTATGCAAAAGGCTATCGCTTTTGTTAATGCTTTTTTAAATTCTAAAAAAGATGAAAAATTCTTTAAAAAAGCTCTAAAAGATGAAAAATTACAAAAAGAATTGCTTTTAAATTTTAATACAAAAGGTGTTTATTTGCCCTACCCTTTAGTCGCAGATACAGCTTTTACAAAATCAAATTTAAAAGCATGCAATCGCTTAATAGCCATGTATCACGATCTTGGCTTAGCACCCCTAAAGGCTTTGTATTTTGAAAAAAGTATCAATGTGAGTTTAAATTTGCCCATTATACGCGTAAGTGTTGATCATGGCACCGCCTTTGATAAGGCCTATAAAAATGCCAAAATCAGTACTAAAAGCTATTTTGAAGCAGCTAAATTTGCTTTAGAATTGCCTTCTAAAGCTTCAATCTAGCATTATCATCGATCAAGCCCTCTTGGGCTAGATTGTCTATAAAAATTTCCAAATCTATAGGATCTTGAATGCTCATTTGGATTAAATTTTCATATCTATCTGCTTGATTATTAAAAATTTGCTTTAATCTTTCTTTGCTTTGAGTATCTTTTTTAGCTTTTTGCATAAGCTCTAAAAATACTTTAGCATAAGTTTTTTCTATACAATCAGTCTTGTAAACAAAAGGCGATTGAGGATCTTGATCTGCTTGCAAAAGATCGTTTGATATAACTTTGGCACAATTTTTTCTTTCTCTAAACATTTTTTTCACAACCAATTTAAAATCTTCTTTTATATTTTCATTTGCATTTTTTAAAAGCTCTTGATATAAACTTATAAAGATATTATCCATCAAAGCAAGTTTTTTATTTTCAAATTCATTAATAGCGCCTATTTTATTGCATATGATTAACTCATCATCATTTTTGCCATTATTTTTAACCTTAGAACAATCAAAACTCGCTCTAACTTCATTTTTATATATAAGCTCATCAAAACTCAAGCCCCATAAGCTAAGAAAACTTAAAATTGTTAGTAAAATTATCTTCATTGCCTCTCCTTATTTTTTGTTTTATTGTAATAAAAATATTTTTAATTTTTTTAAAAAAATCAAAATACAAATTTTTAACCATCACAATACAGATTTATTTCAAACAAATTAACAAAACTGTGAAAACTCCTTTTACTTTTTGATAAATGATCAAAAATTTTCTAAAAAATTATCCAAAATTTCTAAATTGGAATAAAAATTGCTTATCTAATTTAAAATCAAAAAAACAAAAGGAGGAGAAAATGGTGGTAAAAGATATCCGAACAACTTCAAGCTCTATGTTTAGTGCTACAACCAAGGTTAAGGAAAAAAGCACTTCAGCAGATGAATTTCAAGCTACTCTAAATGAAGTTAAAAACAAAGAAGAAAAAGAAGACAAAAAGACAAGTTCAAGTGAATTTACTAATGAAGATCTTGATCTTAGTGCTGTTAAAGAAGATTTTAAATCTTATGCTTGGCAAAAAATGAGAGAAGATCAATACAAAAAAAATGAAGAAGATTTACTCAATAAACTTTTTGCAACCATTGATGCGGGAAATACTGCTAAAATATAAATTTAAAATTTCATTGCGAGAATTTTTCAATTCTCGTATAAATTTATAAAACACCAAAATAAGACAATCACAAATCTTTCATACAACAAAACACATTTATTTTTATTAATTTCTGTTATAATTTTATGAAAAAAACAAAGGAAAATTATGATTTTTATCGACGCTTGCTTTAAAAAACCTACACCCTATACACCCGTTTGGATGATGCGTCAAGCAGGAAGATATTTGCCTGAATATATGAAAGTTAGACAAGAAGCGGGAGATTTTTTATCCTTATGTAAAGACTACAAAAGAGCTTCGGAGGTTTCTTTGCAACCTGTTGATATTTTAGGAGTTGATGCGGCGATTATCTTTTCAGACATTTTAGTAGTCCCTCTTGAAATGGGAATGAATTTACGCTTTGAAAAAGGCGAAGGACCGGTATTTCAAACACCTATTTCAACCTTAGAAGACCTTAACAAGCTAGATGATCAAAATGCTTATAAAAAACTAAACTATGTTTATGATGCTTTAAAACTAGCACGCGAAAAATTACCGCTTGATAAAGCTTTGATAGGATTTTGTGGCGGTCCTTGGACTATAGCAACTTATATGATAGAAGGAAGCGGAAGTAAAAATTATGCAAAATGTAAAAAAATGCTTTATCAAAATCCAGAACTTTTGCATGAAATTTTAAATAAACTCACTCAAGTTTTAAAATCTTACTTAGAAGAACAAATCAAAGCAGGTGCAAATGCGGTGCAAATTTTTGATAGCTGGGCGAGTGCTTTAGAATGTGATAAATTCTTTGATTTTTCATTTAAGTATATGCTTGAAATTTCTGATTTTATTAAAAACAAATACCCTCACATACCTGTAATTTTATTTCCTAAAGGCATTAGTGGCTATTTGGATAAAATCGATGGAAATTTTGATGTTTTTGGAGTTGATTGGAGTACTCCTCTTGATTTAGCACGCGATAAATTATCCCACCAATACACCCTACAAGGCAATATGGAACCTTGCAGACTTTATGATAAAAAAGCTATCAAACAAGGCGTAGAAAATATTCTTGAAATTATGCAAAATAAAGCTCATATTTTCAATCTAGGTCATGGAATCTTGCCTGACATTCCTGTTGAAAATGCAAAATACTTTATCCAGCTTGTGCAAGAAAGTTCAGCCAAATGAAAATTCTCTTTGGCCCCATCAATTCAAGACGTTTTGGAAGATCTTTAGGTATTGATCTAAGCCCTAGCAAGAAACAATGCAATTTTGATTGCGTATATTGCGAACTTGAGGCTCAAAAACCTCAAGAAAAACAAGATGAGATTGTAAGCGTAGAAGAAATCATTTTAGAAGTTCAAGGCGCTCTTGAAAAAAATGTCCCATTTGACTTTCTTACCTTAACAGCCAATGGGGAACCAAGCCTTTATCCTCATTTAGATGAATTGATCTCATCCTTACGCAAGATTGCTAAAGATAAAAAATTGCTCATTTTAAGCAATGGCACCGTGGTTTTAGATCAAGACAAATTCAATACCTTATTAAAGTTAGATGTGGTTAAATTTAGCCTAGATAGTGCTATTTCTAAAACCTTTTACCGTATTGATAGGGCTTTAAAAAATATTAACTTAGAAAAAATGATAGAAAAAATGGCAGAATTTAAAACCCAATTTAAAGGTGATCTTGTAATGGAGATCCTTGTCGTAAAAGATCTTAATGACAATGAAGAAGAATTTATCGCTTTAAATCAAGCTTTAGCTAAAATAGCGCCCTTAAGAGTTGATTTAAGCACCATTGATAGACCCCCAGCTTATGCGGTTAAAAAAATAAGCGAAGAAAGACTTTTGGAACTTTCCAAACTCATAACTTCCACTCCCGTGCTTTTGCCCAAAAGACACTATGAGGGTGAAAAGTTAAATTTTAATGAAGAAGAATTGCTAAAAATGCTTCATCTACGCTCACAAAGTGAGATAGATATAGAAAATAAATTAGATAAAACTTCTCAACTTCTTTTAGACAAGCTTATAAAAGAAGAAAAAATAAAGATTCTTAATCTAGCAGGAGTTAAATTCTATAAAGCCTAATTTTTAGGCAAATATTTTCTAATCAAAGCTATAAGATCATTTCTGCTGATATCATTTAAAACCTCGCTTACGCAATCAAAATCCCTCACCCTCTCCCTAGAAAAGAATATAATATGACTTTGAGGGTGTTGCTTTTTATAAGCGCTAAGAATAGAACGCATCTGCTCAAGATCAAATTTAATCAATTCATAATCAAGCAATATCAAACGATAAGCTTCTTTTTTTAATTCTTTTTTCAATTCACTAAAAGAATTCACGCGCATATTTTGGGAGCATTGTTTTTCTATGATATTAAAAAACAAAGTTGCATCAAACTCATTTTGTTTAAAAAGCAAAACATTATTTTGATAAGGAGTTTGAAATTTTAAAGCACAAATTTTATCAAGTTTTCTTTGCAAAATATTTTCAAGCTCTTTTTTTTCAAAAGGTAGGCTTAAAAAATACTCATAATATAAGTTTTTACTACGCCCAAACACGATAAAATCATCAGCTTTCTTAGAACTTTGCTCTAAAATTTTATCCTTAATGAAAACCACATGAAAATCATTGATATCAAAACTCAAACTCTTAAAAATAGTATTTTCTATACCAAAATAAGACAACAAATTTGCTAGCAAAAATGCTTCAAGCCCATCATCACTTACTATCGCAGCACTTGCTTCAAATTGCAAAACATTGCCCTGTGCCACCCCTATGCTTTTATGGTATTCTAAAGCTTGATTAAGTCCAAGTCTAATTTGTTCTTTTTGATGTTTTAATGCATTTAAAACAAGTGATTTGATTTCCTTGCTTGCTTCTTCTTCATCTAAACATCTTACAACGCCCTCAATATTGCCAATTTGATACAAACTATCCTCTAGCAATTTTGCATAAGTTTCTTTTTCATGAGAAATCTTAAATAAATCTTGATTTAGATGTGCTATTTTTTCCCGAATCAAATCCAAACTCGTTTCGATATCTATCTCTTCAGCATGTATAAATTCATTTTTAATTAATAAAATTTTTTGATCTTTCCTAGCCAAAGCTCGTTTTTTTCGAAAAAGGAAAAATATTAAAGTTAAAGACAAAATAAAAATACTAGCAAAAAAAGTAAGTTTAATTTGCTCAAGGCTTTCATGAATTCTTGTAAAATCTATACTTAAAAAAGCCAAAATAATATTAAAAATAAAAATAATCCAAACCAATAACAAATCAATCTTCCTTTATTTTTTGTGCTGATTTTTTTCCTACTAATTGGCACAATTCTTCAAAATTTGCCTCATAAATAGCTTCAAAACTTCCATAATACGCCAAAAGTTTTTGTATAACTCCCGCACTAAGTCCTGATTTTACAAGCTTAGAGCTTGATAAATCTTGTTTTTTCTTAGTGTTTTGATGAAAACTTATGGCAAAACGATGTGCTTCATCTCTTAATTTCTGTAAGAATTGTAATTTTTTATCGTTAATGCTTAGACTAAATTCTCCTTTTAAGGAATGAATTTTATCCTTAGCACCCCCTTTAGCTCTATGTGCTTTTGCATCGATTTTTTCTTTTGAAATAGCTAAAATATCGACATTTGCCCCACTACTTACAATGATTTCTTTAGCCAAATCAAGCAAAGCCTTTCCCCCATCTATAAGCCATAAATCAGGAGGAGGTATTTTATCAAAGTCCAAAGCCCTACGCGTTAAAACTTCACGCATTTGATCATAGTCATTTTTATGTTTTAAATGAAATTTTCTATATTTTGACTTATCCCAAGAATTTATTCTATAAGTTACCATAGCTCCAACATTTGCCACGCCTTGCAAATGAGAATTGTCAAAAATTTCTATATCATTTGGTAAATTTTCAAGCTCAAAATAAAACTTTAATTCTTTTTGTATAGTAAAATCATGATTTTTTTGCTCTTTTTCTATATTTAAAAGGGCATTTTGAAAAGCCAAATCACAAATTCTTCTTTTTTCTCCTATTTTAGGGATTTTAATACTGATTTTTTTATCAAACCTTTGGCTTAAAATTTCTTCTAAAAGCACTCTATCTTCAAATTCTTCATAAACATAAATAACATTTGCAAGCAAAGGAATATCCATGCTAAAATTTTCTAAAATCAGTTGCTTATAAATTTCATTTTGATCCCATTGTATATCATTTTTTATAGGAGTAATCTTAGAATTTGCACTGATAATTTTTCCATTTTGCACCACAAAACGCAAGGTTGAAAGCACGGAATTTTTAAAAGCTAAAGCAAATACTTCAAAATCTTCTAATTTCGCAATATCTATTTCAACCTTAACTTCCAAATCTTTAATCATTGCAATCTGATCTCTTACTTTAGCTGCTTCTTCGTAATTTTCATTTTGTGCTAAAACAAGCATTTGTTTTTCTAAGTTTTTAAGCAAAACACTAGGATTTAAAAGTGCGTGTATAGCCTCATCTAAAATTTCAAGGTATTTTTCTTTGCTGATGAGTTTATCACAAGGCGCAAGACAACGAGAAATTTGATAAAAAATACAAGGGGATTTACAACTTGCTTTTTGCTTTAAAGGATAGTATAAATAAAGCACATCTAAAAGCTCTCTAGCGCCTTTAAAAAAAGGGCCAAAATATTTAATTTTGCTTTTTTTTACTAATTTTCTAGTGATCTCAAAGCGTGGAAATTCTTCTTCAAAATCCACATAAATATAAGGATAAGTTTTATCATCTCTTAGCAAAATATTATATTTTGGATGCAGTTGTTTGATAAAAGAATTTTCTAAAATCAAAGCATCAGCCTCTGAATTAGTAGCAATAAATTCCAAATGCACTGTTTCTTCAATCATTTTTTGAATTCTTAAAGAATTTCTTGGATTTGCATGTAAATTTGGAGTAAAAGCAAAATAAGATCTAACACGATTTTTAAGATTTTTAGCCTTGCCTACATATAAAAGCTTTCCTTCTTGATTGAAGTATTGATAAACGCCAGTACTATTAGGAAGAGTTTTTAACTCATTTTCTAAATTCTCTTTAATCAAGATTAGAACCTTTTTTTATAAGCTCTCTTAAATCTTCAAATTTCTTAAATAATTTTTCATCTTCAAAGCAATTTTTAAATTCACCCTTAGAAAGTTCCAAATAAGAATTTTTAGAGAGTTTTTCATCATTTTTGTTTTTATTTGCCGCATAAGTGTATTTTTGAGAAAAGATTTTTATATCTTTTATATCAACAAATCCACTTAAAGGATATTTCTGTCCATATGCTTTTATGAGAAATTTAATATAAATTTTGCTATCATCATGATTTAATTCTTGATAAGCTGCTGGATGTAAGGTTATTATATTTAAAATATGATTTTTTACATAAATTTTAGCAATCAAACGTTGCTTAGCAAGCGGAAAAGAACTTAAAAAATCTTTGCAAAAAAATAAGGTTTTTAAGGGTCGATAATGAGACTTACTCATCAAGTCATTAAGAATGGCGCTAGTATTTTTAATTATCTTTGGACTTTGAAATTTTTCCATAAGATGATTTTAGCATTTTTTTTCTTAATTTTTTTGTGTGCATGTGGCTATAAGGGCAACCCACAATACACTAGCTACGAACAAAATGGTTCAATAAAAAGCATTAAAAAATACGAACAATTAAATAGGTGGTAGAATGAAAAAAGCAGATATTTTAGTTTTAGATTTTGGATCGCAATATACTCAGCTTATAGCAAGAAGATTGAGAGAGCAAGGCGTTTATGCTGAGATTTTGCCTTTTAATGTAAGTTTAGCAGATATCAAAGCGAAAGAACCTAAGGGTATTATTTTAAGTGGTGGCCCTGCAAGTGTTTATGCAACAGATGCGTACTTTTGTGATAAAGAGGTTTTTAATCTAGGCTTACCCATACTTGGAATTTGTTATGGTATGCAACTCATGGCTCATCATTATAAAGCCAATGTTGCTCCAGCAGGACACAAAGAATACGGCAAAGCAAGTATAGAAATTCAAAAAGATAGCGATTTGTTTAAAAATCTACCTAAAAAACAAATCGTTTGGATGAGTCATTCTGATAAGGTTGAAAATTTACCACAAGGTTTTGAAGTTTTAGCCACAAGTGAAAATAGCCCTTTTTGTGTTTTTGGAAACGAAGATAAGAAATTCTTTGCTCTACAATTTCACCCAGAAGTACAACACAGCGAATTTGGCAAAAATATCTTAAAAAATTTTGCTAAATATGCTTGCAATTGTGAAAGTATTTGGAATATGGGTTCTTTTGCAAAAACTCAAGCAGAAAAAATCCGCGAAGAAGTAGGCAATGATAAAGTGCTTTGTGCTGTAAGTGGCGGAGTAGATAGTAGCGTAGTTGCTGCACTTTTAGCTAGTGCTATAAAAGAGCAAGTTATAGTAGTTTTTGTAGATAATGGACTTTTAAGAAGTGGAGAAAAAGAACAAGTTGAATTTATGTTTAAAAACACTTTAGGCATCGATCTCATCAGCATTGATGCAAGTGAAATTTTCTTAAGTCGCTTAGCTAATGTCACAGATCCTGAACAAAAAAGAAAAATCATAGGAAATACCTTTATAGAAGTTTTTGAAGAAGAAGCAAAAAAACATAAAGATGTAAAATATCTTGCCCAAGGCACACTTTATACTGATATCATAGAAAGTTCTGTTGTAGGTGCAAGCAAAACCATTAAAAGCCATCATAATGTAGGGGGCTTACCTGAAAAAATGAATCTTAAACTCATAGAACCTTTAAAAGAAATTTTTAAAGATGAAGTGCGTGCTTTAGGTATCGAGCTTGGATTAAGCAAAGAAATAGTTTATCGCCATCCTTTCCCAGGCCCTGGTCTTGCTATACGCATCATGGGAGAAGTCAATCGCCCAAGTCTTGAATTACTACGCAAAGCAGATGTAATCTTACTTGAAGAACTAAGAAGCACGGGTTGGTATGATAAAACTTGGCAAGCTTTTTGTGTATTGTTAAATGTAAAAAGCGTTGGTGTTATGGGAGATAACCGAACTTATGATAATACCATTTGTGTTCGTGTTGTTGATGCAAGTGATGGAATGACAGCGACTTTTTCACACATACCTTATGAAATTTTAGAAAATATCTCGCGTCGTATTATCAATGAGGTTGAAGGTATTAACCGCGTAGTTTATGATATCTCAAGTAAACCACCTGCAACTATAGAATGGGAATAAATTAAAAAATCTGAAAACCTGATAATAATATACAGGTTTTCAAGAATTTAAAACCCTCATTAACAAATTTTTAATACATAAAAAACTAGCATATAAAGTTATAGAAAAAGCTTATATTAAATGTATTAATTTTATTATAAAAATCAAAGAGTGTTAAAATTTTTAGGAATATGGATGGAAAATAGCATAAAAGATTCATACAATAAAATTTGTAAAAAGTGGAGTGAATTTCGCAAAAATACCTCAATCAATCAATGCATTGTCGACTTCGCAAATAATTTAAGTCCAAATTCAAGAGTGCTAGATATTGGTTGTGGAACTGGATATCCTATCGCTTTATATTTATCAAAACAAGGATTTCAAGTTACAGGGATAGATATTTCAGAAGAAATGATAAAACAAGCACAAAAACTTAACTTACATAATGCCACTTTTTTAGTAGAGGATATTTTAAATTTCAAAACAGATAAAAAATATGATGCAATCATCGCATTTGATTCTATTTGGCACATTAGGTATGATAAACAAGAATGTATTTATCAAATCATTTCTTCTTTGTTGACATCTGGTGGATTGTTTTTATTTACTCATGGAAAAAATGATGGCGAAATTATAAGCACAATGTGGAAAGAATCATTTTATCATAGTGCTTTAGATTTAGAAAAAGTACATAAATTATTAAAGCAAAACGGATTTGATATCTTATCTTCCATAGAAGATTATATAGAAGAAACTACGGATGATCGAGAATTGCTCATTATTGCTAAAAAGAAAGAATTATAATATAGCTTTATTTAAAATTATCAAGCTTTAATCCAAAAATTTTACAATGCGTGCTTATTTTTAGGACAATCCGTGTAATAAAGCATTAAGTTGTGTTTTATCAAAAAAATGGGGATAAAAATTTACTTCTTACAATAATACACCACAGCGGGTGGGAAATTTTACCAAACAACTTTTGGAATTCTCACCTCTGCAAAAAGAGAAAATATCTTTTGACGAAATTTTAAACTTGAATAAGTAGGTAGCACATAAGCAAAGGTGCTAAAATATCCGTTAGGTTTTAAACTTTTATGGATGATTTTTAAAAGCTTTTCTTGCTCGTGATCCCTAAGCAAACTCCACGGAATTCCACTTATAATCACATCTGCATAGGTGATATTTCTTTGCCTTAAAAAATAAGGTAAATTTTCAGCACTCCCTATTTCTATATCCAAATTTACAATTTTTCTTTTAAGCTTATCTGCCATATTTTTATTGATTTCTATAGCAAAAAATTGTGCTTTTTTATTTTTATATTTTAAAATATTTTCAGTAAAAACACCTGTGCCAGGTCCAATCTCTACGATATAGTTTGCTTGACGCAAATTAATATTTTGAGTCATAACAAAACCTAGCTTTTGAGAGCTAGAACAAAAAGCACCGATTTGTTTTGGATTTTTAAGATATTCATAAAAAAACATTCAATTTTTCCTATGGTAAAAAAATATAACTAAAAAAATTTTAAAATCAAACATGTAATTTTATTCTTTTGCTTATAAAATTTTTATAAAAATAAAGCTAAAATTATCTTTTAAAAACTTTCAAGGATGAAATATGCATGGAAAAATAGCTATATATATGGATTCCACAGGGCGTGGAACTGTAACGAATTCAGCAAATACTTTTTTTGACTTTAGTCGTCAAATTTGGAATGATAAAAAAAGTATGCCAAGTGTTGGGATGCTTGTTGAATTTCGCACGCTCTCTAGTGATAAAAAGTCTGAAAACGGCGCTCCTGTGCCTGTAAGCAAAACTATCACAGGGATAAAACCTTCCAAATTTCAAGAATTTAAAGAGGGTGATTTTATCACTGAACATGATTTTTGGAAAACCGATAGTGATGATGAGCTTGAAGATTTACAAAATTCTCGCAGAAGTGCGTATATTACAGAACTTTATAGAAGCATTGATTTTGATTCTATAGAAAAAATTCCCTTATCTTTTACTATTCCTCAAGCCATACAAAAATATTTTGCCCATGAAATTTTATCTGTTGAAGCCTTGCAAGCCAATTTACAAGATGAAAAAGATATTCCTTGTATTTTGGACTATCTCATTCTTAAGAGATTTTTATTTAAAGCTTATGATACTTTAATTTTTATGGATAATAGTATAGATCAAACCCAATTTAGCGCCCTAAAAAGCATTATGATGCACTTAGAAAATTCTTACAAACAAATGATAGCAGATAAAAAACCCAATATCACTAAAATATTTAATGAAACTTTCTTATCTTTACAATGCCATTACCAAGCTTTAATAGCCACTATAGATACAAGAAAAAACCGCCTTGCTTCACTTGAAGCACAAATGAAAGCTTTACAATCTGAAATTCAACTTAAAAGCAATGCGGCCAATGCAGATCCTGAAAAACTCAAAGCAAGACAAGAAAAATTAGCAAAACTTCAAAAAGAAGCGGAGTATTATAGAACAACCCTTAAAAGACTGGGTGCTATACAAGAGGATTTTTATAAGAAAAATTATAATATTTTTGAAAATGCTTTCAAGCTTTCACGCGAAAAACTCTTTAAAAAAATAATTACAGGTCTTAATTTATGTGCTACGATAATGGATGTTAAAATTTGGCACCTGTCCTTAAAATCATCAGGGGTTAAAAATTCATATTTTACAATGAGCAATATAGAAAATTCCTTTTGTTCTCTTTCATTTGCAGAGCATTATCTAAGTCGCTTAAACAAAGCAGCGCTTAATCCTTTTGATCAAAAACTTTTAGTTTATATCCAAAAAATTACCAAAGAACAAAGAAAAAAATTTTTAGTCGTGACTTCGGATTTGGATTTGCTTTGTAAATTAAAAATAGAAACCTTTGCGCAAAATCCTTATTTCATAGTAAAGTACGCCCCTAAAAAAGTCAATTATCAGTCTTTAATGCGTGATAATAGTTTTGATATAGTGTTTATCGATGAAAAACATATATGGGAAAGTGTAGCAGATATTATTTTAGAAGGAAAACATTTTGATAAAATAGGAAAAACCAAATTTAAACTGATTTAAACATAGAATTTTAAGCTAAATAAGGCTATAATTTGCTTGCCTAAACAGTTCGTGATATTTAAAGTGATCCAACATATTTTTATTAACTGTGATTGTGCGATTTACCGTGTTCTGTGGCATCGTTTGAGTTTCGAAAGAAGCGAGAAGTTACAGCCTTTAAAAATCGCCTAACGGTTTTCTTTGACTTTTTGGGGTCAATCTTTATTAAGCGGCTGTTTGGGTTTTATACAAGGAGAATAAATGAAAATAATGATTTTGGGTAGCGGTGCTCGTGAATATTCTATCGCTTTAGCGCTAAAGCGTGTGGATGAAAATTTAGAATTTTACTTTGCCCCTGGTAATGGTGCTACCGAAAGTCTTGGAACCAATCTCAATTTTAAAGATCCTGTAGTTTTAGCCACTTATGCAAAAGAAAAAGAATTTGATCTATGCATAGTGGGTAGTGAAAGTTTTTTAGCTGAAGGCGTTGTAGATATTTTTAAACAACACAATATTCCTATTTTTGGACCTACAAAAGCTGCAGCTATGCTTGAAACTTCTAAATCTTTCATGAAAAGCTTTTTAAAAAAATATCGTATTAAAACAGCAAAATTTTTAAACACAAATGATATAGAAAAAGCAAAAAACTTTATATTAAGCTTAACTCCTCCTATAGTCGTTAAAGCTGATGGGCTTTGTGCTGGCAAAGGAGTAATTATCGCAAAAACTCACGAAGAAGCCATAGAAGAGGCTTCTAAAATGCTAAGTGGAGAAAGCTTTGGAGAAGCGGGTAAACTTATCGTTGTGGAAGAATTTTTAGATGGCTTTGAGCTTAGTATTTTTGCGGTATGTGATGGCAATGACTTTGTGCTTTTACCTGCTGCACAAGATCATAAAAAACTTTTAGATGGGGATAAAGGACCAAATACGGGTGGTATGGGAGCTTATGCTCCGAGTTCTTTAGCTAATGAAAGCTTGCTTAGAAAAATACAAAAAGATATTATTATCCCAACTCTTGCAGGTATGAAAAAAGAAGGCAGTGAATTTTGCGGGGTATTGTTTATAGGTATTATGGTTGTAGGCAATAAGCCTTATGTCTTGGAATTTAATGTGCGCTTTGGTGATCCTGAATGTGAAGTTTTAATGCCTTTGATTGAAAATCCTTTAGAACTTATTTTAGCCACTACACAAAAGCGTTTAAGACACACCAAGATAAAAATTAAAAAAGATTATGCAGTGGGCGTAGTATGCGCGAGTGAAAACTATCCTTACAAAAGCTCTCCAAAAAGTGAAATTTCTATAACAAATATTCCTGAAAATACACATATTTCTTATGCTGGAGTAAGTTTAGAAGATGGTAAACTTATGGCAGATGGTGGGCGTGTATTGGTTTGCGTTGGTACAGGCTCAAGCATAGAAGAGGCACAGAAAAAAGCTTACGAGCTTTGTGAAAATGTTCATTTTAAAGGCAAGCAATTTAGAAAAGATATCGCTCATCAGGTTATTCAATGAAAGAAGATTTGCTTACGCGTCTTGAGCGAGAAAATCTTACCATTGCTAGTTTCAATAAAAGGATATTGGCATATTTTATCGATAATCTTGTACTTTCGCTGATTGTATTTGTTATTTTTTATGATAAATTACTTAATGCTAAGGATTTATTTGATACAGCTCAAATTTTGGGCGATTTTTACTTAGGATTTTTATTGCTTCATATTACTTACCAAACAATTTTTACTTATTTATATGGGGCAAGTTTAGGAAAAATGGTATGCAAAATCATTATTTTAGATGAAGACTTATTAGACAAACCCAATTTAAACCAAAGCTGCATACGCTCAATCGTTAGGCAAATAAGCGATATGGCATTTATGTTGGGCTTTGCTTGGGCTTTAAGCAATGATTTACGCAAAACTTGGGAAGATTATCTAGCAAGGACAATAGTAGTTAATGTGGCGTAAAATTTTATTTTTAAGCGCTAGTCTTACTTTACTCAATGCCACTCAAGTTGATATCTATGCACTTGATGCTAAAAAACAAGGGGATATACTCACTGCAAACGATGATGTGATTATTTTTTCAGATTTTTATTTTATCACTGCCAATAAGGCTATTTACAATGAAAAAACCGGAGATTTAGAGCTTTTTGGTGATGTGAATATATTAAGAGGACAAAATGAACGCTCTCATTCAAACTATGCTAAAATCAATTTAAATTCAAATGAAGCTAATTTTAATAATTTTTTCTTTTCTAATAATAATTTAGAAGTATGGTTTCAAAGCAAGACTAGCTATTTAGATGAGAATGTTTTCAAAAGCGAAATTTCAGCTGTTTCAAGTTGTAATGTCGAAGATCCTGATTGGGAAATTCGCTTTTCTAAAGGATGGCTCAATAGGGAAAATAATTTTGTTCATTTATATAATGCAAAATTATATGTTAAAGATTTTCCTATATTTTATTTACCCTATTTTGGTTTTAGTGCAGATACCCACCGCCAAAGCGGACTTTTAATCCCAAAAATAGTCTTAAAAAACAGCGAAGGTTTGTATTATGAACAGCCTATTTATATCGCACCTTATGAAAATTGGGATCTAGAATTAAATCCTCAAATTAGAACCGATCGTGGTTTTGGGCTTTACTCAACCTTAAGATTTATCGACTCTCCTTATTCTATAGGAGAGGTAAATTTAGGAGCTTTTAGAGAAAATTCATCCTATTATCATGATGAAAATTTAAAAAACCAAAGTCATTACGGCGCAGAATTAAAATATGCTAGAAATGATTTAATTAAAACCCTGTTGGGCGATAATTTTCAAGAAGGCTTATGGATAGATGCTACCTATCTTAATGATATAGATTATCTTAATCTTGGCAGCAGGGATTATCGTGATTTAAATTCATTAGTTACTTCAAAAATCAATTATTTTCTAGCGGATGAAAATAATTATTATGGAGCTTATGCAAAGTATTATATCGATACTTCTGCATTAAATAACGATAATACCTTACAAGAATATCCAAGCTTTCAATATCATCGTTTTTTGAATAATTTTTTTGATGAACGCTTGCGTTATTCTTTTGATGCATCTTTTCATAATTTTTATCGCCCTGTAGGCCCTTATGCAAATCAATTGAATTTAAATTTGCCTATTTCTTATCATAATGCTTTTTTTGATGACTTCTTGCATTTTACTTTTACCGAACGCTTTTATGCTTCATTTTTAAACTATAGTCATTATCCTCAAAAAGATCATGAGCATTATTTTAGAAATACGCACGATTTTAATCTTTATACTGATTTATCTAAAGCATATGATAATTTTTTTCATACTCTTAATTTTGGGTTAAAATATGTTCTTCCAGGAGCCAAATCAGGAAGTATTTCAGAAGATTATCTTGAAGAAATTGACAAAGAAGAGGAACATCTTGGCTTTTATACTACTCAATACTTTTACAATAATGAAGGTCAAAAAAAAATCAAACATAGAATTAATATTGATTATTTAAACAAGCAAGGTGAGTTTGATGAGATAAGCAATTTATTAAGCTATTATTATAATAACAATATCAGTTTTAATAGTGAGATTATTTACTCTGATCTTCAAAATCGTTTTACAAATATCATCAGTCAAATGGAGATCAATCCTAACCCTAAATTCAATTGGAGTTTTTCGCATGCTTATCAAAACGATGAGTATGGAAAATATAGTTTTATAGGCACGCGCGCAAATTACCTTGCAAATGCAAATTATCATTTGTTTGGAGGAATTTGGTTTGATACCCAAAGAGCGCATGCTAATATGTGGGAGCTTGGATATACTTTTCAACGCAAATGTTGGAATTATTCTTTAATGTATAGAGAAAGAATTGATCCGCAACTTACAAGTGCGGGAATTACTGCTAAAAATCAAAGCGGTATTTATTTTATTTTTAACTTCTATCCTTTAGGTGGAGTTAAATACGATTTTTCTTTAGCAGAAACGGAGAGTAAAATTTAAAATTAAGGAATGAGATTTGCTAAATATTTTTAAAAGTTTGACAAATTTATTATATAGAAAAAAAGGACAAATGATGCAATACAGTATAGAAATCAATGGTAATTTAGAAGTATTCGATATAGAAAAAGTAGCTAAACAAGCTGCAGGTGCTGTGCTTATGCGACAAGGAAAAAGTGTCGTTTTAGCCGCGGTTGCAAGAGAGGAAAAGCCTGTTGAAGAAGAATTTTTGCCTCTAACTGTTCAGTATATAGAAAAAGCCTATGCAGCAGGAAAAATCCCAGGCGGCTATGTTAAAAGAGAAACCAAACCAAGCGATGCAGAAACTTTAACCGCACGCATTATAGACAGAAGTTTGCGTCCGCTTTTTCCAAAAGGATATGCCTACCCGACACAAATTGTCGTAATGGTTCTTTCTGCTGATCCTCAAGTAGATCTTCAAGTTATGAGTCTAAATGCAGCAAGCGTAGCACTTTATCTTAGTGATATTCCTATGAAAGCTCCTGTTTGTGGAGTTCGCATAGGTCGCATAGAAGAAAAATTTGTCCTAAATCCAAACAATGAAGAACTTAAAAATAGCACTCTTGATCTTTATGTAGCAGGGGTTAAAGATGAGCTTTTAATGATAGAAATGCGTGCTTTACCTAATCAAAAAGAAGATGAAATCTTTATCGAAGCTCCTTATGCAGATGTTTTAACCCAAACAACTTCACAAAGCATGAATGAACTTAGCGAAGATGAAATTTTAGAAGCGCTAAGTCTAGCCCAAAAAGCTATATTAAATGGCTCTAATGCTTATGAAGAAGCTTTTTTGAAACATAAAAAATCAAGCGATTTAAATTTCAAAGATGAAATAGAAAATTTCGAACTTCTCGCCTTTATAGAAAATAATTTTCACGATCAAATCGTACAGGCTATCAATCAAATGGCAAAAAGTGAAAGAGCGAGTGAGTTAAATAAAATTGCTGAAAAAATATTAAATTTTGAAAGCGCGACAAAATGGGATGAAGAAAGTATTTTAAATGCCCTAGCAAAAGTCAAACATAAAATCGTTCGTAGCCAAATTTTAAATACAAAAAAAAGAGCAGATGGTAGAAATTTAAATGAAGTGCGTCCTATTGCCATAGAAACAAATATTTTACCTAATACACATGGCTCTTGCCTTTTTACACGCGGACAAACTCAAGCTTTGGTTGTGGCGACTTTAGGTAGTGAAAATGATGCGCAAATGGTTGATGTGTTAACCGAAAAAAATCCTATCAATGAACGCTTTATGGTTAATTATAATTTTCCAGGTTTTTCAGTAGGCGAGGCAAGCCCTATCAAAGCACCTGGAAGAAGAGAGTTAGGACATGGAAACTTAGCCAAAAGAGCCCTTTATCCAAGCATAGATGAAAATTATCCTTATGTTATCCGTTTGGTAAGTGAAATTTTAGAAAGCAATGGCTCTAGTTCTATGGCAACGGTTTGTGGAGGGTCTTTAGCCTTAAGAGCAGCGGGAGTACCTAGCTTAAAACTTGTAGCAGGAGTAGCTATGGGGCTTATTTTTGAAGGCGATCAATATGCTATTTTAACTGATATCATGGGTTTAGAAGATCATGATGGGGATATGGATTTTAAAGTAGCAGGTAGCAAAGACGGTATCACAGCCTTACAAATGGATATCAAATTGGGCGGTATTGATCAAAAAATACTCAAAGAAGCCTTGTATCAAGCTAAAGAAGGTAGAATTCATATCTTAAATATCATGGAAGAAGCACTTAAGGAAATTGTTGTTAATGAAGAGGTATTGCCAAAACTCGAGCTTTTCAATGTTGATCCTTCAAAAATAGTCGATATCATAGGTCAAGCTGGAAAAACTATCAAAGAAATTATTGAAAAATTTGGTGTTTCTATAGACTTAGATCGTGAAAAGGGTGAAGTAAAAATTGCGGGCAATGAAAACGAACAAATTAAAGCCGCAAAAGATTATATTATCAATATCACAAGTTCTCAAAAAAATAATAAAAAAGGCTTTAAAGAAAAAGATCTATCAAACTTTGAAATCGGCGAAGAATTTGAAGGAAAAGTCAAAAAAATCACGAATTTTGGAGCCTTTATAGAACTTAAAAATGGAATTGATGGCTTGCTTCATAATTCTAAAAGTAAAAATCTCAATTTAAGTGAAAATCAAATTTTAAAAGTAAAAGTAAGTGAGATTAAAAATGGCAAAATCTCTGTGGATTTATGCGAGTGAGTGAGTTTTTAACTCATCCTTTTAAACCCTTTTTTGATAAGGATTCTAAAATTTTAATTTTAGGATCTTTTCCCTCGGTAAAATCAAGAGAAGATGGATTTTACTACCAGCACCCAAGAAATCGTTTTTGGCCTATACTAGAAACACTTTTTGATACAAGATTAGAAAATATAACAAAACAACAAGCGTTTTTAAAAGAAAAAAATATCGCCATTTGGGATGTGCTTCAAAGCTGTAAGATTAAAAATTCAGATGATAAAACCATAAGTTACGCAAAGGCTAATGATTTAAATTTAATCCTTTCTCAAGCACAAATCCAAGCTATTTTTACCACAGGGAAAAGTGCTTATCGATTTTTTACTAAATTTCATCCTCATTTAAAAGCCATAGCCCTACCCTCAAGCTCTCCTGCAAATTTAAATTTTTCTTTTGAACAACTTTTGCAAAGCTATAAAATAATCAAAAATTTTATAAAATAATTTTTGATTACGTATGTAAAAAATACCCAAAAGCATATATAAAAATAAAATTATTTCACAAAAAAGTAATACATATAAAAACACACCTTCGCATATAAAAAACATAAATCCAAAAAAGGCAAATAAAAATAAAGCTAAAGTTCCTAAAAACAATTTAGAAAGATCTTTAGCACAAAAAATCATATAATTTATAAAAAAATCAAACATTTTAAGATTTATGACATCCTTTTAGCAAATTTTAATCAGCTTTTGTGATAGTGAGTCATTTTTTATTTATATAAATTTAAACTATAGATGAATTTATATTTTAATACTGATATTAAATTATAATCTTGTTTTTATAAATTTAATATTAATTATCAAAATAATTTTTATAAAAAATGAGCTTTTCTAATAAGCTTGTATTAATGTTTTCTATTTAAAATTATTAAAAAATATATAAAGGAGTTTTAAATGCCTTTTGTAAATATACGCATTACCAAAGAAAACGGTGAACCTACAAGCGAACAAAAACAAGAGCTTATCGCAGGAGTGACAGATTTACTCGCTAAAGTTTTAAACAAAAACAAAGCCTCAACCGTAGTAATCATTGATGAAATCGATACAGACAATTACGGCTTAGGTGGAAAAAGTATCACTCAAGTAAGAAAAGAAAAAAGCTAGTTTATATCTAGCTTTTGAGTATTGTCCTTAAATTCAAACTCTACCTTTTTTGCTCCAAAACCTTTGGCTATAGCTTCTAAAGTATCTCTAGCACTTTTGTGAATTTTACTTTCTAAATTTCTAATAAGATTTAATGACAATTCTTTAACCTCTTCTTTGGCTTCTCTTATAAGTTTATTTTTGTCATTTTCACTAAAGCTAAGTCCTGTGCTATTAATAGAATCAGGCAGTAAAAAAGGCAAAAATTTAGCATTTTTTTCATCATAAAATTTCATATCTATAATGCTGTGCTTGTATTTGCATTCAGGCATAATAATCTTATAATGATCATTATCTAAAACTATGATTTCAAAATTTTTATCTCTTAAATCATATAAAAATGTGATCTCAAATTCAAAAATCAAAGCAATCTGTCTTTCGCTTAAAGACCAACCCAAAATACTTTTCCAAATTCCGTTAAAAGCACTATCTTTTTTAGTAACAATTTCTTTACTAAAGACTTGAAAAACACTAAGCTCTCCTATGGATTTAAGTTGGGTAATATCATTGCTAATATGAATGTCCTTCTCTTCTATTTTAGAGCTATTTTTAAACTGCTTTATAATGACAAATACAAGCAAAATAACAATCAAACTAAGTAAAATGAGTTCCATAAAATCACCTTTCTAAAGAATTATAAACCTTGATTAGAAAAAATATAATTTCTTTCAAATATCAAAAAAAATATAGCATTTAAAATAAAAATACAGCAAATAAAAGCAAAAACAAGTTCTACACTAAAATGCGCTGTTATCAATCCTCCTCCAAAAGCACCGCAAAAATTTCCTAAAAACTGACAAGTTTGATTAAAGCCAAATACAAGGCTTAAATTTTTAGCACTAACACCTTTTTTAAGCAAAGCATTCACGCAAGGCAAAAGTCCTCCAAGACCTATTCCTATAAGCAATCTTACGAAAATAAGTGCATAAACATTGGTAGCCAAGGATTGTAAATAAAAACAAATTCCACAAAATATCAAAGCGCTAAAAATAACCTTACTAGGGCCGATTTTATCTGCTATTTTTCCAAGTTTTGGCGCAAAGAAAAGGTTGCTAATCCCACTTGCAGCTACAACTATACCTGCCCAAAGAGCCAAATTTTCACCTTGATAAATTTGTTCTACATAAAGACTTAAAATAGGCATAACCCCAAAAGTTCCAAACTGAGTGATAAAAGTTGTGATAAAAATAATAACAATAAGTTTTTTATTTTCTTTAAATTCTTGAGTATTTTTTTTTGCTTCTTTTTGAATTTTTCTCTCATGAATAAAAAGAAAAATTGTCACAAAAGAACAAGCAAGCAAAAAGGCTACCAAATCAAAAACTGCACTAATGCTAAAAATTCCTGCCGCAACTCCACCAAATAAAGGACCTAACAAACTCCCACTGATAGATGCAGTAGAAAGTGTCCCCAAAGCATAAGCTACTTTTTCTTTGGGTGCTATTACAGCGATAAAAACAACAGCTGCTGCGGTAAATCCTGATACAATACCCGTTAAACCTCGTATCAAAACCACTTCCATAGCATCATGAGCAAAACTAAGCCACAGCGTTAAAGCTGACATTCCTAAACTTGCTCGAAGTAGCATATTTTTATAGCCGTATTTTGCACCCAAATATGCCCACAAAGGTGAAAAAATAGCCATTCCAAGCGGTGTGATTCCAAAAGCTAATCCTGAGTAAAATGCGATTTCGCTAGTATCTGTATGTCCTAATTCTTTGATATATAAAGGCAAGATTGGAGCAATTTGACTAAGTCCCATACTTGTAGTAAAGACGCCAAACCAACATACCCATAAAGTCCTATTGAAATTTTCCATAAAATTATTGTATGATATTTTTTATAATTTTCAATTAAATTTCAAGGATGAAAATGAAAAAGATAGTTTTTGTATGTCTTGGAAATATTTGTCGTTCCCCCATGGCTGAATTTGTTATGAAAGATCTTGTTAAAAAAGCAAATTTAGAAAAAGAATTTTTTATAACCAGTGCTGGAACCTCAGGAGAACACGATGGAGAAAATATGCACTATGGCACTCAAAATAAACTTAAAAGCTTAAATATAAAATATCAAAATTTTACAAGCAAAAAACTCACTCAAGCACTTTGTGATGAAAGTGATTTTTTAATCACCATGGATAATTCTAATTTTAAGAATGTTCAAAAAAATTATAAAAATACTCAAAATAAACTTTTAAAAATCACTGATTTTGCTTCTCATTTAGGATATGATGAAGTCCCTGATCCATGGTATAGTGGGAATTTTGATGAAACCTATCAAATCATTTCTTTAGCGTGTAAAAATCTTTTAAGCCATCTACAAAAATAAATCATTTATCTTTACAATATTTAAATATATATCTTTCTAACATAGAGGAATTTCCAGAAATTCCTCCTTGGTGGATATAAAGCAAGGGATTTTTCCATTCTCTTTTTAAGGCTATGCTCAATCCTAGCATGTCATAAAGCAAGTCAAATTCTATTTGACATTCTTGTTTTAAATCTTTATAAAGCTGATAAAATTCTAGATAAAGTTTAGCAAAATGATATTTTTTATCACTTTTTAGAATTTCTAAATTCGAAAAATCATAATTTTTAATAAGATTTAAAATTTGAGTTTTAAGGTAGCACTCATCTCCAACACAAGCACAAGTAAAAACTTTAAATTTGGAATTTTTAGCTAAAAATGCAGCCGAAGTTCCTGTGCCAGAGGGTAGAAAAATATCAAAATCTAAACCTAAATTTTTACTTTGACTTTCTATTTCCTTGGCTAGTTGAATATAACCTGATTCGGCATTTAAATTAGCAACTCCTTGCTCTATAAAAACATCATCTTTTTCACACAAAGAAAGTGCAAATGTTTTTAAGTCTTTATCGCTATGATTTTCAATAAAATAAACATTATTTTCCAAGGCTAATTTATAATTACCGCAAGGATTATTTCTTAGATAAGTAGGAATCTTTTCGCAAGCATAAATAAGAGTTAAATTTCTTTTACTTGCAAATATGCTAAGTGCTACTAAAGCATTACTTTGAATGCCACCATAACTTATAAAGCGTTGGCTCTGATTATAATTTTGAGAAAGGTAAAAAGCAAGTTTTCTAGCTTTATTTCCATTGATCTCTCCTAGCAAATCATCACGCTTGATATAAAATTCAAATCCTTGAAATTGAATTTTTTCTATAGGAGAAATTAGCATTTAAAATTCTTAGTGAAACTCAAAAAACTTTTCAACATCTTTTAAAGCATTATCATTTTTAATACTGAATTTAATCTCTATGCGGCGGCTTTTATCTTTATCCTCTACTCCATTTACAAAAACAGGATCAGAAAACGATCTGCCACTTGCCATCAAAAGTTTTTGCAATCTTATATCCTTATAAAAAGTATAGATAAAATTCATCACTTCATAAGCACGCTTTTGGGATAAATCAAGATTATAAATATAAGATCCATCACTATCCGTATGCCCTTCAATGATAATATTTTCAATATTAGACAAAATCTTTGGATCATTGATAATAGCATTAAAATACTCACTTAAAATTTTTCTCAAACTCGCCTTAGCTTCATTTTTAAGCGTATAAGAATCCTTATCAAACAATACCTCAGAAGGTAAAGAAATAGAACCTGTTTTTTGATCTATGGTGATATTGCTATCGAGTTTAGCTTGTAGCTCTTTACTTAGATTCTCGCGAATCAAACTTAAATTTTGAACCTTTTCTTTTGCTTTATCAAAGCTTTCTTGCAAATTTCTAATTTCTTCATCTTTCTTTTCTAGCTGACCTAGCAAAATCAAAATTTGCTTATCTTTATTATCTATAGATGAATTAAGCTCTTTGCTTAATTGCTCATAATTAGTGATATTTGCTTCAAGTTCTGCTTTTTGAGAATTTATAAGATTTAAAGCACTTGAAGCATTATTTAAATCAGAGCTTAATTTAAAAACAATAGCTTCTTTATTTCTAAGCTCTTCCTTACTTTCTTCTAAGCGTGCTTCTTGTTTGTTAAGATTATCTTTAATTTCTCTTAGATCGCTTTGAGTTAAAACGTATTTAACCACAATAACACCTATTAACAGGATAAAAACAAAAAGTAGCCCTGCCATCAAGTCAGCATAGGCTATCCAAAAATTACCTTCTTCTTGCTCATTTTTCATTTATCTTCTTTTTCTTCTTTATTAAAATTTTTATTAGAATCTAAAGTGTCGCTATCATTTTGATTTTCTTTGGTTTGCTCTGTATTTTCAGTTATCTTTTCGCTTGAAAGAATTTCATTTTCTATATTATCTTGCTCTTCTTGAGCAGGATTAGGAATTTTACCTATTTTAGCCATCACTTCATTTGTTTCTTCATTTAAATTCTTAATTTCTTGCTTTAATTTATCCATCATTTTGATTTTCGCATCGATACTTTTTTCTTCTTCATAAACTTCTTTAAATTTATGCATACCCTCAAAAAGACTTGCTTTAAAACCTTCAAAAACTTTTTCTTGACTTTCTAAAATGGCTTTTTCATATAATTCAAAATTTTTACCAAAACGATCTACTTTTTCATCAAAAGCAAGCAAGGTTTTATCAAAATGCTGAATTTTTTCACTACTGATATCAAGAAGGCGGTTATATTGTTCAGACATTCGCATATTGATTTCTTTTAAATTTTGATTAAGCATTCCTATACCATTTAGCATTTCGCCATACATTTTTCCAAGATCTCTTTGATCTCTTTGTGCTCTACTTAACTCACCCATAGTTTGCTTAATATGCTCCCCACTCAATCTTATAGCTTTTTCTTCTACATTGAGCATATCTTGAAAAATTCCAAATTTTCTATCTATAGTATGATCAAGCTCTGCAAAAAAATCTTGATTGCTTACTTGTTTAAAAATGGCACTGATTTTTTCAAAATGTTGCAAGCTTTCACTCAAATATCTTTGATCAAGCTCTTCTTTTGTCCAAAAAAATCCACTTGTAGAATTTTTTTGACGATTTAACAAACGCTCGATCTTACTCTTTCCAAATTTTTCAAAAAACATCCACCAAAGAGCTAGAAAAATACCATAAATTGAAACATAAAAAGCAGTTCCTACACCACTTAGCAAAAGAGCGATCTCTTGCTCTAAGGCTGCTGTATCGCTAGAGCTAAAATTAGGCATAGACAAGGCTATACTGATAAAAGTTCCTAAAATTCCCATCATAGGAAAAATAGCTGCACCAATACTAGCAAAGTTTTCATTCCTTGCACCCCTAACATAAGCATAAGCAAAATCATCAAAATTTGCATTAGATTTTGTATCCTTACCTATAGTAAGAAAATGCTTCATAATATGTCTTTTTAAGGCTTGTTTAAATTCATCTTTTTGTTGTTCAAAAATGCTGTATGCGTATTCAGAACTATGCCTTGCAAACACAAGGGCTGTGAAAAAAATAAAGCCTATCATAACAACAGTGTGCAATTCGACTTTAAAATTTATAATATCATAATAACCCAATAAAATAAAAACATAAAGTAAAGCGGGTATAAAAATAATTTTTAAATAAACCAAATATCCTTTTTTCTCTTTACTTTCTGGCAGAATGAGTTCTGAAATTTCATCCGATCTTATATCCATAACACTAATACCCCATTAGCTAAATTCTATTTTAAAGATTGTTATCAAGCAATTTAAAAAATCTTTAAAATAAAATTTGGAAGATTTAAGCCAAAGGCTTAATTTCTTCCTATACAATTTAAATCTTCAAAAGCAAGTTCTAAACGCTTTATCATACTTTCCTCACCGCTTCTTAGCCAAACACGCGGATCGTAGTATTTTTTATTAGGCTTATCTTCACCTTCTGGATTGCCAATTTGGCCTTGCAAATATTCACGGTTTTTTGCTTCATATTCGCGAACTCCGTCCCAAAATGCCCATTGAGTATCTGTATCGATATTCATTTTTACTACACCATAACTCACCGCATCTTTGATATCTTTTAATTCGCTTCCACTTCCACCATGGAAAACAAAATTGATCGGCTTATCAGCTTCTAGGCCAAATTTTTCTTTTACAAATTTTTGTGAATTTTTAAGAATTTCAGGTTGTAAACTTACATTTCCTGGTTTATAAACTCCATGTACATTTCCAAAGCTGGCTGCTATTGAAAATTTATCGCTGATTTTCCCAAGTCTTTCATATGCAAGTGCTACATCTTCAGGCTGGGTATAAAGCTTAGAATTATCAATACCTGTATTATCCACTCCATCTTCTTCTCCCCCAGTGCAACCAAGTTCAAGTTCGAGTGAAATTCCCAAAGAATCAAGTTTTTTAAGATATGTTTCGCAAGTGCTTAGATTATCTTCTAAATCCTCTTCGCTAAGGTCAAGCATATGAGAGCTAAATAAAGCCTGTCCGTGAGTTTTTTTGTACTCAGCATTTGCTTCTATAAGTCCATCTATCCAAGGTAAAAGCTTTCTAGCAGCGTGATCTGTATGTAAAATCACTGGGATACCATAAGCCTTAGCAAGCAAATGCACATGCTTAGCCCCGCTAATCGCTCCTAATACATCACCTTGTGGACAATTTTTTCCTGCATAAAATTTCGCTCCTCCATTAGAAAATTGGATGATAACAGGAGAATTTACTTTTTTAGCAGCTTCTAAAACAGCATTGATCGAATCAGTTCCCACTACATTAACGGCAGGGATAGCAAAACCCTGTGCTTTAGCGTATTCATAAACTTTATTAAGCTCATCTCCGCTAACAACCCCTGCTTTTACGATGTCTAACAAGCCCATTATTTGTATTCCACTTTAGCATTGTTTAACAAATCTTGACCTTTTTGATTGATCACTTTTTTAAATTCTTCAAATTTCAAACCATTTTCAATGCCTTTTTTAACATCATCAAATTTGATTTGTTCTTTTGCACGAGAATTTTCTTTTAAGATTACATGATAGCCAAAATTTGTTTTTACAGGAGTGGTTGTAATGGTGCCATTTTTAAGTGCAAATGCTGCGTCAGTGAATGGTTTTACCATTGTTGATTGATCAAACCAACCTAATTCTCCACCTTGATTTTTTGAACCTGGATCGATTGATTTTTCTTGAGCAAGCTGGCTGAATTTATCATCTAAAGCTTTACCTTTTAAACCTTTGAGTTCTTTAATGATATCTTTAGCTTCTTGTTCGCTAGATACTAAAATGTGCTTAGCTTGAACTGCAGCAGGTTTGATATATTTTTCTTTATTTTGTTCGTAAAATGCTTTAACTTTAGAAGAATCAACTTTAATAGAATTAAGAATTTTTTCTTGATAAACATTAACAAGTATGCTATCTTTTGCGCGTTCTAATTCTTTTTTATAAAGAGGATCTTTTTCTAAATTTTGTTTTTTAGCATCTTGTAGTATCAAATCTTGCATGATGTATTGTTGCAAAAGAGCCTTTTTTTGATGATCAGGCAAGCTTTTAAAATCCTCTCCTCTAAGCATCGGTGCAAAAAATTCACTCACTTCAGTATCGCTTATATTTTTACCATTTACAGTAGCTATAGTAGCTGCATTTAAATTTAAAGTTACACCTGCAATTAAAGCTGCGGCAATTAAAGAAACTTTTCTCATTTTAGACTTCCTTTTTTAATAAAATAGATTAAAATCAATTATATCTCAACTTGGTTTAAAGCTAATTAATTAAAATAAAAAAATGAAAAGAAATTCAGAAATCAAAGAACTTTTTTTAAAACATTTTGATAAGCCTACTACAGAATTAAAGTTTTCAAATCTCTATGAACTTTTAGTCTGTGTGATGCTTTCTGCACAATGCACCGATAAAAGGGTTAATCTTATCACCCCTGAGCTTTTTAAAGCTTATCCTGATATCACAAGTCTTGCAAATGCAAATTTATCAAGCCTTAAAACCTATATACAAAGTTGTTCTTTTTATAATAACAAAGCCCAAAATCTCATCAAAATGGCTCAATCAGTCCGTGAAAATTTCAACGCCGAAATTCCACTGGATGAAGAAAAATTAAAATCCTTAGCAGGAGTAGGACAAAAAACAGCCCATGTGGTTTTGATCGAATGGTGTGGTGCAAACTGCATGGCAGTAGATACTCATGTTTTTCGTGTTTCTCATCGCTTAGGACTTAGCAAGGCTAAGACTCCTGAAGCGACTGAAGAGGATTTAACACGCATATTTAAAGACAATCTTAACTATCTTCATCAAGCCATGGTGCTTTTTGGACGCTATACCTGCAAGGCTAAAAAACCTCTATGTAAAGAATGTTTTTTAAACCATCTTTGCAAAAGTAAAGACAAGGAACTTGAATGAAACTTATCATCTTTTTATTAGCATTTACACTTCATGTTTTTGCTTTAGAAGCTTATAAGCCCGATAAAGATTTTGCGCCTTATTTTAATCCTTTAAATTGCTCTGTTGTTTTGGATAAATTTTTTTATACCAATTGTTATGATTATAAACTCAAAGGCACTAAAGCCGTAGCCTATAAAGTCGAAGCGTCCAATCTAAAAGAAAAACAGATCAAAAAACGAGCTCGCTTTGAAGATGACACAAATATCCCTAAAAAATACCGCAGTACTTGGAGTGATTATAAAAATAGTGGTTATACCCGAGGACATATAGCCTCAAATGCTTCTTTTCGCTTTAGTAAAGCAGCACAAACATCGGTTTTTTTGATGAGTAATATCACTCCACAAAATGCACAAGTTAATGCAACGGTTTGGAATGAAATCGAACAAAGAGAAAGAAGTCTTGCTTTTAAATTCCAAAGCGTTGAAGTGCTAAATCTAATACTTTATGGTAAAAATCCTAAATTTATTAAAAATGGCATTGCTATACCGAGTTCTTATGTTAAGATTATCAAAACTTCTCGGTTTGAAGAATGTTATGAAGTACCCAATAACAATATCCAGAGCGAAGAAATCAATGATTATAAAATTTCTTGCAATAAATTCTAAAGGCTATGAATGGAAATCAGTGCTTTAACCATAACCATACTTTACATTATAGGAATTTCAGCAGAGGGTATGACAGGTGCCTTGGCTGCAGGCAGACATAAAATGGATCTTTTTGGAGTAATTTTCATAGCCTTAGTAACTGCCATAGGAGGTGGAAGCATACGCGATGTGCTTTTAGGTCATTATCCACTTACTTGGGTTAAACATCCTGAATATATTGTTTTAATTTGCCTTTGTGCTCTTGTTGCCACTAAAATTCCACGCATTGTTAGCAGATTAGAAAGTTTATTTTTAACGCTTGATGCCATAGGACTTGTAGTCTTTAGCATACTTGGCGCACAAATTGCAATAGAACAAAACCATGGCTTTATCATCGCAATCTCTGCAGCAGTGATTACAGGTGTTTTTGGTGGAATTTTAAGAGATATTTTATGCATGAGAATTCCTTTAGTTTTCCAAAAAGAAATTTATGCAGGAATCGCAATCATAGCAGGGGCGATTTATTATACTTTAATGGTTTATCTTCAACTGCATGCTTTAATTTGCACGCTTGTAACGCTATTTGTAGGAGTTACAGCTAGGCTTTTAGCGATCAAATACCAATGGTCCTTACCCATTTTTTCTTATAATGAGGAAAAATAATGAATTGTATTTATAAAAATTTGCTAAGATAAAAAGAAGCGTGATAAAAGTTTAATTATGCTTTTTAAGGAAAATACTATGAATAAAGCAATACTACTTACCCTTATTTGTTTATTTTTTACAGCTTGTGAACAAACCAAAAGTGTAGAATACTACAAAGCTCATCCCGAAGAAGCCAAAAAAAGAAGTGATGAATGTCGTTTGAAATCTATCATCAGTCAAGATTGTGTAAATGCTCATAGCGTTGCTATCCCAAAAGAAGATTGGGATGAAGGCCATGATACACAAACAAGATAATTTTTATTTAAAGGCTATAAAGGTTTCAAAATTAACCCACTTAAAAACACTTTCTATTTTTTCAAATCCTGCATTCTTAAGCATATCTAAATTTTCTTTTTCACTATAAGGGATAAGAACATTTTCCAAAGCCTCCCTTTTGGCTGCAATTTCGATTTTAGAATAACCTTGTCTTTCTTTATAATCTGCATAAAGTTCTATCATATTTTTAGACAAAAAAGCATCTTCATAAAGAATTTTTTCACTCATGATAAAAATACCACCTTTGTTTAAATTCTTATAAATTTCATTAACAAGTTCTTGTCTTTTAGGCGGACGGATGAATTGCAAAGTATAATTAGCTACAAATACATCACTTTGAAAAAAAACAAAATCACACAAATTCGCTTCAAAAAATTCTATATTTAAGCCATAAGCTTGTGCTTTTGATTTGGCGATTTCAAGCATAGAAGGTGCATTATCCGCACCAAAAAGCTTAAGATCTTTTCTTAAGCTGGCTAAAAAAATTAAAAAATTCGCACTAGAACAACCCAAATCACAAACCTTTGCTCCCTCTTTAGTCAATTTTTTTATCAAATTTGCACAAAGTTCTAAATTTTCCCTATAAAAAGGCACAGAGCGATTAATCATATCATCAAAAACACTTGCGACACTCTTATCAAATTCAAATTGTTTGGTTAGCTTTTCTTTAAAAAGTTCATCTTTCATTTTTTATCCTAAACACTCTTTAGCTTGATTTATATCTTTTGAAATTTGTTCTTTAAGTTGGGCAAGGTCGTTAAATTTTTGATTTTCTCTTAGAAATTCTACAAATTCAAGCTCCAAAACTTCTCCTATAGCTAAGCTTTCATCAAATTTTTCTATAATATGACTTTCTATGGCAAATTGCATATCACTAGAGCGCACACCCACAAAACTTACACTCTTATAGCGCTTATCATGAAAACTCACGATGCTAGCATAAACGCCATTTTTAGGTAAAAAATATTCCTCGCATTCTAAATTTAAAGTTGCAAAAAGCTCTTTTGAGCCAAGCCCTTGACCCTTTATGAGCTTGCCTTTGATTGCATAATTTCGCCCCAAAAAAGAATTTGCCTTTTTGATATCACCTTGCGTCAAATACTCTTTAATCAAGCTTGCATGAACACCTACTCCATCTAGCTTAAATTCATCTATGATCGTTGTTTTAATCCCACTAAGGGCTTCTATATCTTTTGCCTTATAACTTCTATTTTTTCCAAAAGAAAAATCAAAACCTACAACTATACGCTCCAAATTTACAAATTCTTCTTTTAAAGCTTGTAAAAAATCCTTACCATCTAAAGCTTTGATGTTTTCAAAATCAAGCTCTATAATCTCTTTTTGAGCTAGGAATGCTTTGTCTTGATTGGTACAAAGTTTTTTACCCTTAAATTTATCGATAATCACAAGGGCTCCAGAATCATCTAAACATTCTATAAGTTTTCTATGTCCTAAATGAACTCCATCAAAACATCCTATGGCTAAAGTTTTAATATTATTTTTTAGTGTAGTAGTAAAAATATTCAATATTACCCTCTTTTCCTTTGATTTTAGACTCTTCACAACATTGCAAGATCCAACCTAAACGCGCGCAAGCATTTTCAAATTCTCTCATAGCTTTAAACACGGCTTTTTCATCTTTTAAAACACCCTTTTTATCTCTTTTTGCTTGCTTGCCAACTTCAAATTGAGGCTTAAAAAGCAAAACTATATCCTTTAAAGCTAAATTATCGATATACGAGAGCAAATAAGCTAAAGAAATAAAACTAACATCACAAGTGATGAAATCAAATTTTTGCTCGCTTTTAAAAGTTCTTAAATCTGTATTTTCAATAATTTCAATCCTTTTATCATCGCGTAAACTAGGATGGAGTTGATTATCACCCACATCTAAAGCACTTACTTTTAAAGCCTTGTGTTCTAATAAAATTTGCACAAAACCACCCGTACTTGAACCTATATCAAGGCAGGTTTTATTTGCTATATTGATATTATGATTTTCTAAAAAATATTTGAGCTTAAAAGCCGCGCGAGAAACATAAAGCTCGCCTAAAAGCTCTAAATTTAATTCTTTAGAATTTAAAAGCTCTTCTTGATCTGCTATCTTATTTTTAAGCAAATTTTGCACATCAAAAGAAGCTTTATAAGGCTTGGAATTAAGTAAAATTTCTTCATTTTCTATCAATTCCAAAGCTTTATTTCTGCTAAGATTTAAACGCTTTGCTACAAAAATATCATATCTCATTGAAGACTTTCATTTAAGGCTTTTTGCAATTCTTCTTTCTCTTTGGAAAACCACCAAATTCCTATCTCAAAGGCATTTTTATCCAAAAGTTCTTGCACTTGTTTTAAATTTTTAACTAGTCTATCTTTATCATTTTGAAGCATACTTAAATTTTGCTCTTTTAAAAAAGAAAGATTATTCATCATCAAAACAAGCTCTTTTTGATAAGCTTTTGGATTTTGGTTTTTATCCTCTATGATAAAAAATGAAGCTAGAGTTATAAAAAATGAAAAGACAAAAACATAAGTTTTCTTTTTTGCCTTAAAAGCAAAATTATAAAGATAGGCCACAAAGGAGCAAAAAATAAAAAAATTAATAAAATCAAAAATAAAATTTAAAACCCTAAACCAAAAAAGCCCCAAAGAATATAAAAAATACTCTTTTAAAGCATTTATAAGTGTTAAAATTTGAGAAATTAAATCAAAAACAAAAAACTTTGAGTTTTTATAATGAATAATACTTTGATTAAAATCTTCAAGATTAAAACTTTGTATAGGATTTACCACCCCATTAAAAATCGCATATAACAAAGCTAAAATCAAGCTTGATAAAATGATTATTCTAAAATCATTATAAGCATTATCTAAAAACTGCAACTGAAGTTTTTGCTTGAAAAAAAATAAAAATAAAGGCAAGAGTACAAACAAAAAAAATCCATCTTGTTTTTCAAAACTGATCAAATTTAAAAACAAAGAAGCAAGTGCAAACAAGGCCATAAAAAAACTCAAGCTATAGATATAAAAATCTCCCGCACTCACACGATAAATCAAACTATCTTTAATCATCGTTGCTTCTTTTATGATATTTTTTCTAAGCCTTAAAAAATAAAAAAATTCCAAAAAAAATGCTAAAAAAATAGGGATTAAAAAAAGCGAAACCCAAGCAAATTTTTGCCAAAAAAATAAAAATGCAAAAATACTCAATAAAACAAATAGCTGAATATTATTTTTCAATAAGCTCATTGAATTCATTCTCATCAATACATTTTACACCCAGCTCTTGAGCCTTGTCGAGTTTAGAACCTGCTTCTTGACCAAAAAGCACATAATCAGTCTTTTTAGAAACCGATCCACTAACCTTACCTCCAAGACTTTCTATTAGATTTTTAAACTCATCTCTAGGGCGTGAAAGCGCGCCTGTGATCACGAAAGTCTTGCCAAAAATAACACTATCTTCTTGAATTTGCACCTTTTGCTCTTTTAAATTTAAAAGCTTATAAAACTCATCAATTCTTGCACTATTTACACGAGAAAACTCACACAAAGAAAGAGCCATTTGCTCACCAAAACCTTCTAAATTTGCATAAGCTTCCAAACTTTGTTTATGCCATTCTTTACCAAAACTTAAAGCTAGCTTTTTAGCAGCCACTTCTCCAATATGCTCGATCCCCAAGGCGGTAATAAAACGAAAAAGCTCACAATCCCTTGCTTGCTCAATGGCATTTAAAATATTATTGATCTTTTTTTCTTTAAAACCTTCCAAGCCTTCAAAATCACTAAATTTAAGATGAAAAATACTCTCAAGTGTGTTTATTTTTTTCTCTTTAAACAAAAGCTCGACTATATTTTCTCCAAGCCCGTCGATATTTAAACATTTTTTAGAAACAAAATGAATGATAGAATTTACAAGTCTATCCTCACAATCAATATTTTGACATTTGATCAAAGTTCCCTCATCCAAAAGTTCGCTTTTGCAAGTAGGGCAAAACCGAGGTCTAGCTATATCAAGCTCTAAGCCATCCCTACGCTCTTTAAAAACTTTAGTGATTTTTGGTATCACATCACCACTTCTTATCACGCTTACAAAATCATTGATCTTTGCATCAAGTCTTGCAATTTCATCAAAATTATGAAGTGTGGCAGATTTTACGATAACCCCATCTAAATTTACAGGCTCTAAAACCGCCACAGGAGTGATAACCCCGCTTCTTCCAACCTGCAAATTTACCCCTATTAAACGCGTGGTTTTTTCCAAGGCTGGAAATTTAAAAGCTGCCATAAATTTTGGAAATTTCACAGTATGACCTAGCTCTTTGCAAAGCGCAAGATCATCTACTCTTACTACCATTCCATCCATCATCATAGGCTTTTGATCTCTTAGGCTTAAAAGCTCGTTATAAGCTTTTAAAACCTCATCTAAATTTGCACAAAGCTTTACAAAATCATCTTTTAAAAAGCCAAGCTCTCTTATAAAACTCATAATCTCGCTGTGTTTACTAAATTCAAGTGAGTTTTGCCCCACTCCCCAAGGATAGAATTTCAAATTCCTTTCTCTTGTGATGCTTGTATCAAGTTGTCTTAAACTCCCACTTGCAGCATTGCGTGGATTTGCAAACAAGCTTTGGTTTAAACGGGCTCTTTTTTCGTTGATTTTTTCAAAATCATCTTTTAAAATTACCACTTCGCCGCGAATTTCTATCTTTTCTTTATAATTTATAGTTTTTGGGATATTGTCGATTTCAAGCACATTAAGCGTGATGTCCTCACCTATTTCCCCATCTCCTCTTGTCGCACCGCTTATTAATTTACCCTGATCGTAAAGTAAATTTAAACTTGCTCCATCAAATTTAGGCTCTATAAAAAAATTCTCTTCGCATCTTGCACGCTTTGCCCACACTCTAAGCTCACTCTCATCAAAAACATCTTCCATCGACCACATACGACTTAGATGAGAAAGTTTTTTAAATTCACTTTGTATAGTAGGGGCTATTTTTTGCGTAGGAGAATCAGGAGAAATTTCATTTTCATTTTGCTCTTCAAAAGCTCTTAATTCTCTAATCAAAGCATCGTATTCTGCATCACTTGCTAAAGGCTCATCCTTTTCATAATATGCCCTCATCCAAGAAGCAGCCAAGGCAACTTTTTCTAAATACTCTTTTTTTGTCATTTAAACTCCTATGCTTTGCATCGCATTTGCCATTGCAAAAAGCTGTTTATGTTCGTATAAATCATGCACCCTTATAATGCTCGCGCCATTTTCAAAAGCCTTTAAATGCAAATACAAAGTCCCCGCTAAGCGATCTTTAACTTCACTTTCATAATACGCATTGATCACACTTTTGCGACTTGCTCCTACAAGCAAGGGCTTTTTAAATTGCAAAAAATGTTCTAAATGCTTGATTAAAATCATATTGTGTTCTGCACTTTTGCCAAAGCCAATTCCCACATCTAAAATGCTTTCTTTCACTCCTAAAGTATCTAAAATTTCAAGTTTTTCTTTAAAAAAACTACTCATTTCATCAAGCAAATCATCATATCTTGGATCATCTTGCATGGTTAAAGGATCATTTTGCATATGCATAAGGCAGTATTTTGCATTGTATTTGCTTGCAAGTTTAGCTAAATTCAGATTTCTTAAGCTACTGATATCATTGATAAATTTAAAGCCTTTGTTTAAAGCGTATTCTAAGCAATATTCATCAAAACTATCCAAACTAAAAATGGTTTTTTCATAATAATTTTTATCATAAATTAAATCCAACACATTTTTAAGTCTTCTAAACTCTTCTTCCTTGCCACAATACACGCTTTTTGGCCTAGAGCTTACCGCTCCTATATCAATATACTCGGGATTTAAGGCCAAAATTTCATTTAATCTTTCTTCAAAATCTTTATAACTCACCCTAGAATCAGCATTAAAACTATCTTCATTGACATTTATAACCGCCATAAGCTCTGCTTGCTTTGGTTTTGAAAAACCATTTTCTAAAAACCTAGCTAAATTTTTAAGCCCAAAATCTTGAAGTTTTTCTTTGTTTATAAGTTTTTGAATTTGTTCTTTTGTGGCCATTAAAAGTGTATTAGAATGTGTAATTTTAGCTGTAATAACTTCCTTGTGTGTTATAAGCTCAGCTCCCACTCTTAAGGCATCTTGTTTTAAAATATTTGCCGCAGGAGTAGTTATATCTTTAATCAAAATAAAATGAATTTGAGTTTTTTCACTCATAATTTTTTGCCCCATTTTATGAGGATTTATAAAAGAGCAAAGTAAGTTAAAATCAGTGTTTGGATTGATTTTAAAAAATTTCATTTTTCATTCTTTGTATAATAATTTAATAAAAGCGTAGCTAGTATCAAAGAGCTTTTGGAATTTAATTTTGCAAGCTCATAGCTTTCATAAAAAAATTCAAGCTCATCGGCATTAAAATCTTTAAATTTAACACTTTCTTCTGCAATCAGTGCGATTTTTTCCATTAATTCTACTTTATCTAAATTTTCATTTTCTTGTAAAAACTCAAACAAAGTCTTTAAATCCATTTTATTAAGTTCTAAATTTAAAGTATTTTTAGCCTTTATTTTGTTGCGTTTTTCACAAATAAGACGCGATTTTATAGTGGGCAAAAGTAAATTTTTAGAAGGAACTACGATGAGAAATTTGATATTTTTTGGTGGCTCTTCAAGAAGCTTGAGTAAAAAATTTTGAGCTTCTATCCTAAAAGAATTCGCCATTAAAACAATGATTTTTTCACTTGTTTCTGCGATATAACTTTCCTTTTCAACTGCCTTAGCATCATCGATTAAAAACTCACTTGCAACTTCTTTAGGTATAAAACGCAAAGAATTAGGATGAAATTGTTTTAAAAGTTCAGCTCTAATACCGTCAAAATCATCAGTGATGATAATTTTACTTACAAACACTAAAGACTCACTTTGGAAAATAAAATCGCATCCAAACTCGTATCAAAAAGTTTATAAAGAGTGATAAGCTTGACATCCAAATCTTTATCTTTGGAATTCAAATAAAAACTATCTTGCAATTGCTCATCAAAAAGCCATAAAAGACTATCGTCGCGTGATTTAGCGATTAATGATTTCTTATCGCTTGCACTTCCTATATAAAAATAAATAAAGCCATTAGGAAACGAAATATCAAGTAAATCATTAAGCAAGGCTATATCTTCGATATTTTGTATCTTTTTTTTACATAAAGATTTTAAAGACACAAAAGGAAGCATGGGGCGAGTAGTTTTGGAATTTATATTTGCTAAAAAGTATTCTTCATACCAAGCCCTTTGTTCATCACACATTAAAACAAAGGTTCGCCCCTCTAAAAGGTATCTTAATCTTGCGGCCATTAAAGGAGCCCATTCTAAACGACGGGACTCCATCCAAGCCATAAATGTTCCGCCATTGCGGATATTTTCAAGTGTAAAACTTAAAAAATCGCTCATTTATTTATCAAGTCCATAGCACTCATGCAAGGCTCTTACCGCAAGCTCGCCATATTTTTCATGTACAATCATTGAAATTTTAATCTCGCTTGTAGAAATCATACCTATATTAATACCCTCATCCGCCAAAGCTTTAAAGGCTTTACTTGCTACACCCGAATGTGATTTCATACCCACGCCCACTATAGAAACCTTAACCACAGCACTATCACTTTCTATAGTTGTCTTAGAACCTAAAATTTTCTGCATAGCATTTTTTGCCAAATCAAGCTCGTTTTGAGGCACGGTAAATCCTAAATTTGTAGCTCCATCTACCCCAACATTTTGTATGATCATATCTACATTGATATTTTCATCCGCTAAAACAGAAAAAATTTCAGCTGCAATCCCTGGTTTATCTTCTATATTTCTTAAAGTTACTCTTGCTTGATTTCTATCTAAAGCAATACCGCTAACTAAAGCTTGTTCCATTCCATCTTCTTTTGTTATCATTGTACCCTCATTATCATTAAAACTACTTCTAGTAACTAATTTTACATTTAATTTTTTTGCAAGTTCAACCGAGCGATTTTGTAAAACCTTAGCCCCCAAACTAGCAAGTTCAAGCATTTCTTCATAAGAAATTTTATCAAGTTTTTTTGCCTTTGGTTCAATCCTTGGATCTGTAGTATAAACTCCATCCACATCGGTATAAATTTCACATAAATCCGCCTTAAGAGCTCCTGCAACAGCAACCGCACTCAAATCACTTCCGCCACGCCCTAAAGTTGTAACATCACCCTCTTTATCAACTCCTTGAAAGCCTGCTACAACAACTATCTTTCCTTCATTTAAAGCCTTGGTGATTGCTTGAGTGTCGATATAAGAAATTCTAGCCTTTGTAGAAACGCTATCTGTAATAATTCCTGCCTTTCTTCCTGAAAAAGCAAGAGAAGGATATCCCCTTTCATTTAGTGCAATAGACAATAAAGCACTCGTTACGCGCTCACCACTACTTAAAAGCATATCCATATCTTTGCCATTAGGATTTTTGCTAAAATATTCTGCTTGCTCTATTAAAGTATTTGTAACTCCGCTCATCGCTGAAACTACAACCACAAGTTGATGTCCCTCTTTTGCACTTTTTATGACACGCTCTGCTACTGCATCAATGCGTTCTAAAGTGCCGACACTTGTTCCGCCATATTTTTGAACTATAAGCATTAAATATAACCTTTCTCTTCAAAATATTTAATAACTTTAACATAAATATTTCTTTTGAAATGATTTATGATTTCAAACACTTGTTTTACTCCGACAAATTGATAAGCATCAAATTCAGGATGTTTTGTATTAATATTAATTTTAGCGCCATGTTTTAATCGTACTAAAAAATATTTTTGGCTTTGTCCATCATAAGGATACATTTTTTTAGCAACCTTTTCTGGAAAGTCATAACTCAACCATTTAGGGTGCTCAGCTATGATTTCCACTTCGTCTGTGCCAATCTCTTCTTTAAGCTCTCTTAATACAGCACTTTTAGGGTCTTCTCCCTCATCGATACCACCTTGTGGAAACTGCCAAATATTATCCATATCGCTTCTTTTAGCTATAAAAAGCTTACACTCAAAAGGATAAGCGCTTGATAAAACAATAGCAGCGACATTGGGTCTATATTTTTTTTCTTTTTCCACTTTTTTCCTTCAATTTTAAGCTTATAATTTTAACCTAAATGAAATCAAAATTTCATTAAAATAAGAAAATAACATTATAAATTTTAAGGTTTTTATGCATTTATATATTCATATCCCTTTTTGCGAAAGCAAATGCCATTATTGTGCTTTTACGAGTCTAAAAAAACATGATTATGAAAATAGGTATTTTGAGGCTTTATATGAAGATATTTCTTTTCACTTGCAAAAATTAAATATCAAAAAAAACAGCATTAAAACCCTCTTTATAGGAGGAGGCACCCCAAGTGCTGTTAGTGCAAAAAATTTTGAAATGATCTTAACACTTTTAGAACCTTTTTTAAGTAAAAATATAGAATTTTCAAGCGAGGCCAATCCCAATTCAGCCGATATAGAATGGCTTAAAACAATGAAAAATTTAGGGCTTAATCGTATCTCTTTTGGAGCGCAAAGCTTTCATCCTAAAAAGCTGGAATTTTTAGGAAGAATTCACGATCAAAAAATGATTTTTAAAGCATTAGAAAATGTGAACAAATTGGGATTTAAAAAGATTAATTTAGACTTGATTTATGATACAAAATTAGACGATAAAAAAATGCTTGAATTTGAACTTGAACAATTAAAACAAATTAAAAATTTAATCACTCATCTAAGTGCTTATAATCTTACCATAGAACCACTGAGTGCTTTTGCAAAAAAGGAACATTTTAAAAAAAACGCACCCTATTTAATGAAATTTTTCATCCAAGAACTTCAAAATCTTGGATTTTTACAATACGAAATCAGCAATTTTGCTAAAAATAATGCCCAAATTTGCAAACATAATTTAGCCTACTGGAAGGGTTTGGATTATCTAGGTTGTGGTTTGAGTGCGGTAAGTTGCTATAAAAATGAGCGTTTTTATACGGCTAAAAATTTAAAATCCTATCTTCAAAACCCTATATTTAGAGATGTTGAAAAACTAAATCAAGAAGATTTGAATTTAGAACATTTATTTTTAGGACTAAGAAGTATAGTGGGTATTAAAGAATGCAAATTAAGTAAAATTCAAAAAGAAAAGGCTAATTTGCTTGTAAGAGAAAAAAAGCTCAAATTTGAAAAAGGGCGTTATTATAATCTTAATTTTTTAATTAGCGATGAGCTTGCCTTATATCTCTCATCTTAAATTCAACTTTTTTAAGTAAAATGTTCCTTTTATAAAATTTCAAATTTTTAAGAGTATTATTTATGAGTTTTGGTGAAATTATTGTAATTTTAATAGTAGCAATTTTAGTTTTAGGGCCTGATAAACTTCCTGAAGCCATAGTGCAAATAGCAAAAATTTTAAAGGCTTTAAAACGCAATATCGATGATGCAAAATCAAGCATAGAAAAAGAAGTTCGTATCAATGATTTAAAGGAAGAAGCTAAAAAATACAAAGATGAATTTTCAAGTGCAAATGAAAACATCCGTAAAAAACTTAGTTTTGAAGAATTTGATGATTTAAAAAGAGATATTTTGGATAAAACTAAAGTGGATTTGACTTTTGATAGCAGAGAAAATTCCACCCCTAGCCCAAACGAACAAAATCCAAATGAAAATCAAAAACCCAAACTCAATCCATTTGAAAATCAAGAAAAAGTAGAAAAATAAATGTTTGAAGAATTAAGACCCCATTTAATAGAACTTAGAAAGCGTCTTTTTATTAGCGTTGCTTGTGTGATTGTAATGTTTATAGTATGTTTTGCTTTTCGTAGCTATATCTTAGATGTATTAAAAGCACCTCTTATTCAAGCTTTACCCGAAGTAGCTAAACATGTCAATGTTATCGAAGTTCAAGAGGCTTTATTTACAGCTATGAAGGTAAGCTTTTTTGCTGCTTTTATCTTTTCTTTACCTGTTATTTTTTGGCAGTTTTGGAAATTTGTAGCTCCAGGTCTTTATGATAATGAAAAGCGTCTTGTAGTGCCTTTTGTAAGCTTTGCAAGCATTATGTTTGCTTTAGGGGCCTGCTTTTGCTATTTTATTGTAGTGCCTTTGGCTTTTAAATTTTTAATCAATTTTGGTTTAAGTGAAGATTTTAATCCTGTAATCACCATAGGAACTTATGTGGACTTTTTTACAAAAGTAGTTGTTGCTTTTGGCTTGGCTTTTGAAATGCCTGTTATAGCATTTTTCTTTGCTAAAATTGGACTTATTGATGATAGTTTCTTAAAACGCCATTTTCGCATAGCTGTTTTAGCTATCTTTGTATTTTCAGCCTTTATGACTCCACCTGATGTCTTATCTCAATTTTTAATGGCTGGGCCACTTTGCGGACTTTATGGACTTTCTATTTTAATCGTTCAAAAAGTAAATCCTGATCCAAAAGATGAAGAAAAAGAAGAAAGCGATAAATGAAAGATTTACTTCTTTCAAGCTATGATTATACCTTACCCAATGAACTTATAGCTACTTATCCTGTGCATCCTAAAGAAGATGCTAAACTCTTAGTTTTTGAGCGAAAAAATAATCAAATTTCTCATACTACTTTTAAAAATTTACAAGATTTCTTACCTGATTGTGCTCTCTTTTTTAATGATACTAAGGTGATTAAAGCAAGAATTTATGGAAATAAATCAAGCGGTGGAAAAATAGAACTTTTCTTACATCAACCCTGTTTAGATTCACAAGATTCGCTTTTTTTAGCACAAATTAAAGGGCGTGTTAAAAAAGATGAAATTTTATCTTTTGAACAAAATTTAAAAGCCAAGGTTATAGAACTTTTAGATGATGGCTTACGCAAGGTGCAATTTTTTCAAAATGATGAAGTTTTAAATACCTTCAAGCTTTATGAACTCCTTGATACAATAGGACATGTGCCCTTGCCTCCCTATATCAAAAGAAGTGATGAAAAAAGTGATTTAGAAGATTATCAAAGTATTTTTGCTAAAAATTTAGGGGCAGTAGCAGCTCCTACAGCTAGCTTACATTTTAGTGAAAATATGCTTGAGAATTTAAAAAAAAGACATGAAATTTATCATTTAACTTTGCATGTTGGTGCAGGAACTTTTAAAAGTGTAGAATGTGAAAATTTAGAAAATCACAAAATACATAGTGAATTTTTTGATATTCCTAAAAAGGCATGTGAAGTGATTGATTCCCAAAAAAAGATTTTAGGCGTAGGCACTACAGTAACAAGGACTATAGAATACTACGCAAGAACCAAACAAAACCAAGGCTTTTGCGATCTTTTTTTGCATCCTCACAACCCGCCCTTAAGACAGGACTATCTTTTAACTAATTTTCATCTACCAAAATCAACTCTGATTATGTTGGTTTCAGCATTTATAGGCAGGCAAAATTGTCTTAAGCTTTATGATATTGCCATAAAAGAAAAATATCGTTTTTACTCTTATGGCGATGCTATGCTTATTTTATAAATTTATTCTTTAAATTTCATAGCAATTTTTGCTTGAAGTTTAAGCCAATCTTTTTGAAGCATTATAGGAAAACCTCCATAAACCCTACCGCCTTCAAGATTTTTACTCACACCACCGCGTGCTGCAATAGTGCTAAAATCCCCTATTCTTAAATGGCCGCTCGTTGCACTTTGTCCACCCATAACCACATTGCGTCCAAGCTCACTTGAACCCGAAATTCCAGTTTGTGCAACGATAATGCAATTTTGTCCTATATCGCAATTATGACCTATTTGGACAAGATTATCTACTTTTGTTCCTGCTTTAATGATAGTGCTATCAAACACTGCTCTATCTATTGTTGTGCAAGCTCCTATTTCAACAAAATCTTCTAAGATAACATTACCATTGTGATAGATTTTATAATGCTCTCCATTTTTATTGTGCGCATAACCAAATCCATCGCTTCCTATTACGCAATTTGCAAGTAGATGACATTTTTTGCCAATTTTGCTATCATTATAAATCACCACATTAGGATGGATAATGCTTTCTTCGCCTATGCTAACATTATCTCCTATATAAGTTCCTGCCATAATGACAACATTTTCGCCTATATTGACATTATTGCCTATATAAACATTTGGCATGATTTTTGCACTTTTTGCTATATTTTGAACTTTTTCTTTTGCGTTGCTAAATAAAGGTTTAGCAAAAATTTTACTCAAAAAAGCAAAACACAAATGCGGACTTTGAGTAATGAGAGCTTTTGTATCTTTAGGCACTAAATTTTCATATTCTTTAGCAACCAAAATCGCTGCTGCTCCTGTGTTGGGTATATCTTTAATATTTCTTTCACCATCACAATAAGTAAGCTCGGTAAAATTCGCCCTCAATAAAGAATTTAAAGCCGTTATTTCGATATCTTCGCCTTCGTATTCTAAACTTAAAAATTCCGCTATTTCTTTTAATCTCATTTAAGCTCCATTAAAACCGATCCACTGCGAACAATGTCGCTAGGATTGTATTTTTTAATTGTTTTTAGAAAATTTTCTATACGATTTGTATCATCAGCTACAAGCAAGAAAAGAAAATTTTCATTGCTATTTGCAATAGTACCATTATAAGCTTTCAAAACGGCATCAAGTCCACCTAAATTTTCACTGAGTGGAATTTTTACAAGCGCCATTTCTTTTTCTATAAATTCATCTCTTTCTATTACCTTATAAGTAGGTATAAGTTTATGCAACTGCTTTACTATTTGCTCAAAAACACGCTCATCTCCAAAAGTAACTATATTGATACGAGAAAATTCTCCACCTGGTAAAGGAGCGACGGTTAAGCTATCGATATTATATCCCCTACCTGAAAAAAGTCCTACGATACGAGAAAGCACACCATGTTCATTTAAAACTATAACCGATAAAACACGTCTCATTGCTTATCCTTTAATTTTGGTAAAATCATATTATAAATAGCCCCACCCGCTGGCACCATAGGAAGCACATCTTCAAAGCGATCTATAAATACGTTAAGCAAGCTTGTTTTATTGGACTCTAAAGCTTGCTTGAATGCTGTGCGAAACTCATCTTTTGTTTTTATATTATATCCTTCACATCCAAAACCTTCAGCTATCTTTATAAAATCTGCTTGCAAGCTTAAATCTGTAGCCGAAAAATGCTCTTCATAAAACATGCTTTGCCATTGGCGAACCATTCCCAAGAATGAATTGTTTAAAATAATATTTATGGTTTTAATACCATTTTCATAAGCTGTCATCAGTTCTTGAATATTCATTAAAACAGAACCATCACCCACAAAATTTATAACAACTTCTTCTCCTACCGCAAGCTTTGCACCCAAAGCAGCAGGTAAAGAATACCCCATCGTTCCTTGTCCGCCACTGGTTGCAAGCTGTCTTGGGTAATTAAAAGGATAAAATTGTGCAACCCACATTTGATGTTGTCCTACATCAGTGATTATCCTTGCATCTGGAGCAAGTTTTGCACATTCTTGTATTACCCATTGAGGTTTTAAAACCTCATCGCTATCTTCATAAGCTAAAGGATAAAGCTCATCATAACGCTTAAGAGTTTGCCTCCACTCATGGATATTTGACTTAAATTGATTTTTTTTCAATTCTTCCAAAAGCTCTTTAACAACTTCTTTAATATCTCCAACTATAGGAAAATGCGCATTGATAATCTTAGAAATAGAACTTGGATCTATATCAATATGCACTATTTTAGAATGCTTGGCAAATTCACTTGTTTTACCTGTAATCCTATCATCAAAACGCGCGCCTATTGCTACCAATAAATCACATTCACTCAAAGCCATATTAGCTGTATAACTTCCATGCATTCCTGCCATTTTAAGATTTAGCTCATCATCACTTCTTAAAGTTCCAAGAGCCATTAAGGTTTCAACGGCTGGAATTTGAGTAATCTTAACAAGTTCTCTGATCTCATTAGCCGCATTTGATGCTATACATCCGCCTCCAAGGTAAAAAAGAGGACGCTTAGCTTCTTCTAAATTTTCAGCCAATTTTTTAATTTGTTTTGAATTTCCTTTATAAATAGGCTTATAAGTTTTCATTGAAATTTCTTTTGGATAATCCCAAATACCAAGGGCTGCACTTACATCTTTTGGTACATCAATATGCACAGGACCTTTTCTTCCACTTTTTGCTATGTAAAAAGCCTCTTTTAATATTCTTGGAAATTCTTCTATGCAAGTGACTAAATAATTATGTTTTACACAGGGGCGAGAAATTCCTACCGCATCAATTTCTTGAAAAGCATCGGTGCCTATTAATGAATTTGCAACTTGACCTGAAATCAAAACCAAAGGTATAGAATCACTATAAGCTGTCGCAAGTCCTGTGATGGTATTAGTAAAACCAGGTCCACTTGTAACAACAGCTACACCCACTTCACCGCTCATTCTTGCATAAGCATCGGCTGCATGTACAGCAGCTTGCTCATGACGCACCAAAATATGCTTAAAATACTTTTGCAAATAAATTTCATCATAAATATTTAAGGCTGCTCCACCAGGATAACCAAAAACTATCTTAACATTCTCTTCTTTTAAAGCTTCGCAAATCATTGCCGAACCGCTTATTTTTCTCATAAGGCCTCCTTTGAAAATCAAATTATAACAATAATTCAATCTTTTATTTAGATAAAATATAAAAAAGTTTGAAAATTTTAATTTAAAAGCTCTCTAAGTGTTACATTTAATCTTTTTCCATCCACCCTTGCTCCAAATTTAGCCTTTGCTTCTTTCATCACCAAACCTTGATCTTTTAAAGAACTAACCCCTAAATTTGCAATCATTTCTTTTAAGGCTGCTTGCAATTCCTCATCGCTTAATTGCTGAGGTAAATAACTTTCAAAAAGTGCTATTTCTTTTTGTTCTTTTTGTGCCAAATCCTCTCTTCCACCTTTAGAATAAAGCTCGATAGCATCTTTGCGCTTTTTAATCTCGCTTGCGATAATTTTTAAAATTCTTTCATCACTTAGCTCTATTCTTTCATCTACTTCGACCTGTTTAAACGCGGCATTTAGCGTTCTTAAAGTATCGCGTTTAAAATCATCTTTTTGCTTCATCGCTTCTTTGATATCATTTAATATCTGCTCTTTTAAATTCATTGTATATCCTTTTATTTTAGTTAAAATTACAAATTTTAAGATTTAAACCAAAGCCTTTTAAGCCTATATAATCCTTATCACAACTTTGCGACATAAGCTTAATCTCTTCTATGCCAAAATATCTTAAAATTTGCGCACCTATACCATAATTTTTAAATTGAGTTACACTTGATTTTTCACCCTGCATAAAAACTATCACTCCTCCATTTTCACTCAAAAAACGAATTTGATCTAATAATTTAGAAAATTTATCAGAGGTTAAAAGCTCAAAATCACTTCCGCTAATATGAAATTTAACATTTTCACATTTTTGAATTTCTTTAAATGCAAATGCTATATGCTGAGCATTATTATGATCTGTAAAAATGAATTTTTGTGCTTTAAAACCTGCTAAAATAGCATCACTTTTTTCTTGTAATTTAATAAGACTTTCATTTTTTAAGCGATATTCTATGATATCAGAAACAGCTATCATGTTTAGATTATGCTTAGTACAAAATTCTTCCAAATCACTTCTTCTTGCCATGTCTCCATCATCTTTAACAATCTCACAAATCACGCAAGCTTGTTTAAGCCCTGCTAAATGACAAAGATCAACCGTTCCTTCTGTATGGCCTGTGCGCTCTAAAACACCGCCTTTTTTGGCTATCAAAGGATTTATATGTCCAGGGCGTACAAAATCACTCGCTTTTGCATTATCGTCTGCAAAAATTTTTATCGTCATATCTCTTTCATAAGCACTTACACCTGTAGTTGCATCTTTTGCATCCACTGTGATTGTAAAGGCTGTTTCATGATTTGAAGTATTTTTGGGCACCATCAAAGGAAGTTCAAATTTTCTTGCAAGTTCTTCTGCGAGTGCTACACACACAACCCCTCTAGCTTCTTTTATCATAAAATTTACTTTTTCTTTAGTGCTAAATTGAGCTGGAAAAATCAAATCTCCTTCATTTTCTCTATCTTCTGCATCTACCATTACAAGCATTTTTCCTTCTTGTAAATCCTTAATTGCTTGTTCAATGCTTACAAACTTCATTTATAATCCTTAAAATATTATTTTTTTTAAAATTATAACTTCATTTGCTTGACAAATAAATTAAAATTGATTATAATCTCGTTTTTACTTTTTAAAAATTAAATATTGGGGTATCGCCAAGCGGTAAGGCAACAGGTTTTGGTCCTGTCATTCAGGGGTTCGAATCCCTTTACCCCATCCACGAACTAAACTTCAAACACAAATTTGATTGTCGCGAAGTAGAGCAGTGGTTAGCTCGTCGGGCTCATAACCCGAAGGTCGGGAGTTCAAATCTCCCCTTCGCAACCAAAACTTATCCATAACTTTAAATCTTAAATATACAAAAATGATTTATTTTAATTTTCTAGAATTTTATTTTTTAACTAAAAAAATCGCATTATAAAATAATATAAAAAATAAATTTATAACTAACATATAAGATATAATATGATATAAATTTTTAAATAAAATTTGATGAAGAACTTAGGAAGAAATTAAAGTCATTTTTAATAAAAAATAAAATGATGGTGGTTAGAGGCAGAATCGAACTGCCGACACGCAGATTTTCAGTCTGCTGCTCTACCGACTGAGCTATCCAACCGAGTCATCTTTAAAAATAAAGTGTAATTATACTTTTTTTTCTTTAATTTAAGTTTAAATATAAAAATAAAATTTTATTTGCCTTAAAGTTTTAATCCGATAGAATAGTCGGTTTAAAATTAAAAACCAATGAGGATTTTTTTGAAACAATTTGGCTTAGACAGACGAACTTTTAAAATTTTGCTAGCAGGCTATATTGTCATTGCTTTACTTGGCGCTATTCTTTTGCATTCAAGTTGGGCTCATACAAGTCCTATTAGTTTTATCGATGCTTTTTTTACTAGTACTTCAGCTGTGAGTATGACTGGACTTATTGTTAAAAATACAGCAGTTGATTTTACCTTGGCAGGACAAATTATTATTTTAATTTTAGTTCAAATTGGCGGCTTAGGTTATATGAGTATAGGGCTTTTTGTTTACTTGATTATACGCAAAAAAGTAGGTTTTAATGGTAGAAACTTACTTAAAGAATCTTTATTTTATCCTTCCATGGAAGGACTTTTTAAATTCTTTAAAAAAGTTTTACTATTTATTTTTACAATAGAACTTATAGGCACTATACTTCTTACCATGCGTTTTGCACTTGAGATGAATTTTGGTAAAGCCTTATGGTTTGGATTTTTTCATTCAATCAGTGCTTTTAATAATTCAGGTTTTACTATTTTTGAAAATGGACTTCTTGCCTATAAGCACGATGTAGCTATTAATCTCATCTTTACTTCTCTTATTATCATTGGTGGACTTGGATATTTTGTCTTAGTTGAATTGTATTTTTTTCAAAGAAAAAGACTGCAAAATTTAAGCCTACATACCAAAGTCGTTATTATGGCAACCCTTTTTCTTATCATTTCTTCAACACTTATTATCTTTCTTTTAGAGTATGCTAACCCAAAATCCATAGGTAGCTTTTCTCTTTTTGATAAAATTTTGAGTTCTTATTTTATTGCGATCAATTACCGCACAGCAGGATTTAATACACTCGATATGAGTGGCTTGCATGATGCAAGCTTATTTTTTGGCTCTTTATTTATGGTGATTGGAGGAGCACCGGGTGGAACAGCAGGAGGGATGAAAATCACAACTGTTGTGGTGCTTTTGTTTTATGCTTACTGGAGCATTCGCAATGGAAGGGTAAGAATTTTCAACCACGAAATTCCACAAGAGATCATTTCAAGAGCATTTATTATAGCAGTGGGTTCGGCTGTTTATATAGTTATAGCGGTTATTTTCCTTTCTTTGCTAGGATCAGAATTTAATTTTATTCATCTGCTTTTTGAAACCTCATCAGCATTTGCAACAGTGGGAATTTCGGTAGGAGATGGGGGAGATCTTTCGCTTTGTGCTTTATTTAGCAATCCAAGCAAAATTATTATTATTATTATGATGTTAAGCGGAAGGATTGGTGTTTTTGCGTTTTTGCTTTCTGTATTTCAGCAAGATAAAGCGATACATATCAAATTTCCTAAAGGAAAAATCTATTTATAAAGGTTAAATATAATGAAAAAGCTTAGTTACGGGGTTATAGGACTTGGAAAATTTGGATCCGTAGTCGCAGATGAGCTTCTTGCTGGAGGACATACTGTAATCATAGCCGATAAAGATGAAGAAGCTTTAAAAAGTATACAAAATTCACCAAGCTATGCCTATATCTTGGATTCTACCAATATTTCAGCACTTAAAGAAGCGGGTTTTCATGATGTAGAAGTCGTGATTGTAAGCATAGGTGAAAATGTTGAAAAATCCATACTTACTCTAATGGCTCTTAAAGATATAGGAGTAAATAATATTATCGCAAAAGCCACTTCTAACATTCATGGGCAAATTTTATCCAAACTTGGAGCTACAAAAGTAATCTATCCTGAAAAAGAAAGTGCTAAAAAGCTTGTAAAAGATTTTTTAACCAAAGATGCAGATTATGAGGTTTTTGATCTATCGGCTAATACTATCCGTGCTATTAAAATCACTATAGATGACAAATTAGCAGGAAATTCGTTAAAGCACATTGCACAAAATATGAGAGTTATTAGCTATAAAAAACTTAATACAGACTGGGAAATATTGCCTGATTTAGAAACAACTACTGTTTATGGTGGTGATGTTGTAATCTTACTTGGAACGGTTAAAGAGCTTAGAGAATTTGAGCATTAATTAAGTAAGATTTAAAGCCTTGCAAGCCTTTATAAAACGCTTTAAGGCTGCTTTTTCTTTGGTGGAAATTTTATGATATATGATTTCATCTAAATAATATCTAATATCTTTTATATCTAAATCCCTTGTTTTAGCATAATTTTGGAGTATATAATAAGGAATTTTAATCTTTGTTTTTGGAATTTTTTTTAAGATTTGTTTATATAAAGCTTTTTTTTGCACACATGAAAACCTAGCAAAAACAAAAGGCAGGCCTGTTTTTTCATGCCATTTTGTGCACAAATCAGTATACCTAGAAGGATCTTGTAAATAAAGTTTTAAAGCCTTATCGCCTATAATCACCCTCCCCTCTTGTTTTAAAACCTTAGCTAAAGCATTAGAAGTTGCCGAGCTTGGATCTTTAGCATTGGGTGTATTTTTTTCTACTAAAACACTTAAAACTCTTTTATTGGCACAAATACCCAAATCTAAATTTTTATATTTTTTTCTAGCGCTTTCTATACTTGAAACAATAGCTGCATCAATTCTTCTATAAAATAAATCTTTATTTAGCTTACTTGGAACTCCTTTTTTATGCTCCATACTTGCTTTAAAACCATTAGGTAAAGGATATTTCTTAAGATATATATGCAAAGGTAAAAGATTAATATAATCAATTTTTCCAAAAATCATCTCTTTTAAAGAGTGTTAAACACTCTATCTCCTGCATCTCCAAGCCCTGGGATAATATAACCTTTTTCATTTAAACCTTCATCAATACAAGCCACAAAAACTTCTACATCATCATGCATTTGGCTAAATTTTTGCAAACCTTGTAAAGCAGCAAGTATGGATATAAATTTTATTTTTTTAACTCCTTGGCTTTTTAAAAAATTACAAGCCTCTATAGCAGTCCCACCTGTAGCAAACATAGGATCTATAACAATAGCGGTGCGTTTTTTTGCATCTTTAGGAAGTTTTTGAAAATAAAAATCCACCTTGAGCGTTTTTTCATTTCTAACAAAACCCAAAAATCCTACACTAGCATCAGGAATAAGTCTAAAAATACTATCAAGCATACCCAAAGCTGCCCTTAAAATAGGGCATATTATAATCTTTTCATCTAATCTTTTTACCTTAGCATTAGCAACAGGGGTTTGAATTTGTGTTTCTTTTAAACATAAATCTTTAGTCGCTTCAAAAAGCAAGAAAGTAGAAATCTCATCAATGAGCATTCTAAAATGGAAAGGTTTAGTTTCTTTATCGCGCAAAAACCCTAATTTATGCTCTATCAAAGGATGGCATATGTGATGAATATTTTTCATTTTAAACTCTCAAAATATGTTTTCTCATCAAATTCCTTAAGCAAAGCTACCCCATCTTTTACAGCCGCAGCAGCTACCGCAGTACTTACAACAGCCTTAACCCTCTCATCAAAAGGTTTTGGGATAACATAATCCTTTCCAAATTCTAAATGGCTTATCTTATAAGCATTTTTAACCGCATCACTTACAGGTAATTTTGCCAAATCTGCTAAAGCTTTTGCTGCAGCTACTTTCATATTTTCAGTAATTTTTGTCGCACGCACATCTAAAGCCCCACGAAAAATAAAAGGAAAGCCTAAAACATTATTGATTTGATTAGGATAATCACTTCTTCCCGTTCCTACAATAGCATCTTTTCTAAGCCTTGCCACATCTTCAGGCATCACCTCTGGAATAGGATTTGCCAAGGCAAAGATAACAGGATCTTTTGCCATAGACAAAATCATCTCATCATCTAGTATCTTTGGTGCACTAAGCCCCAAGAATACATCCGCATCTTTCATAGCCTCTTTTAAAGTATCTGCTTGCGTATCGCTTACAAATTCAAGCTTGTATTGATTTAAGTCTGTTCTTTTTTTATTGACCACACCCTTACTATCTACAAGAATGATATTTTTAACACCTAAATTTCTATACATTCTAGCACTAGCAATACCCGCAGCTCCTGCTCCACTTACAACAACTTTAATCTCTTCAAATTTTTTACCACTTATCTCCATAGCATTCATAAGCCCTGCGGTTGAGATAATAGCGGTTCCATGCTGATCATCGTGCATTACAGGAATTCCTAAATCCTGCAAAGCCGCTTCGATTTCAAAACATTTAGGTGCTGAAATATCTTCTAAATTGATTCCGCCAAAAGTAGGTGCTATGGCTTTACAAAAAGCAACAATTTCTTCAATGCTGTGTGCTTCGATTTCTAAATCATACGCATTTACATCAGCAAATTTTTTAAACAAGCAAGCCTTACCTTCCATAACCGGTTTAGAAGCTTGCGCGCCGATATTTCCAAGACCTAAAACCGCAGAACCATCACTAACGATAGCTACTAAATTCGCTTTGTTTGTATAAGTATAAGCAAGCTCATTATTAGAAGCAATTTCAATGCAAGGTTCTGCAACACAAAGATAAATCATGACTTGAATTCATAGGTTTTGATGGCTTTATATCTATCTTGCCTCCTAAGTGATATCTTAAAGCCTCTTCTTTTAAATTCATTATTTTCCTTTAAAATCTAAAAATTTTTTTATTCTTTTTTTACATTCATTGACCCCTAAAAACTCTAAAACTTCAAAAATGCTAGGACTAACCGCACTTCCTGTTAGAGCTATGCGTATAGGTTGAGCCAAATCTTTTAATTTTACCTCATTTTTTTGTAAGAATTCGTTAGTAAATTCTTCAAAATCTTTTGCACTTTTCTCTTCATTTAACTCATTTGCATAGTTTTGAAGCAATAAAAGATTGTTTTCGTTTATAAATTTATTTATAGCATTTTCATCATAATTTTGTGGCGCTTCAACGATACTTTTAGCTCCGCTAATAATTTCAAGTAAAGTTTTTGCGCGCTCTCTTAATAAATCGAGTAAAAATCCTGCTTTTGTATAAACGCTTAGATCAAAACCAAGATCTTTTAACTGACGATTGATTTCTTCAAAAGGCAAAGTCTTGATATAATGAGCATTGAGCCATTCAAGTTTTTTAAAATTATAACAAGAAGCACTTTTGTTGATATGATTAGGATCAAAAAGCCTTTTAAGATCTTCTAAAGAAAAAACCTCATCATCGCCATGGCTCCATCCTAAACGCACTAAAAAATTTAGCAAAGCTTGAGGTAAAATTCCCATAGCCTTGTATTCCATCACATCGGTTGCTCCGTGTCGTTTTGAAAGCTTTTTACCATCTTCTCCATGTATCATAGCCACATGGTAAAATTTAGGAATTTCAAATCCTAAAGCCTCATAAAGCACGATTTGTTTAGGAGTATTTGAAAGATGATCATCCCCTCTAATCACATCGCTTACTCCCATTAAAGCATCATCAATTACAACTGTAAAATTATAAGTAGGACTTCCATCACTTCTTGCTATGATAAAATCATCTAAAATATCTTCTACTTTAAATTTCACTTCCCCTTTAACACCATCTATAAAGCAAATTTCACCCTTTTGAGGAGCTTTTATACGCACCACGGGTTCTATATTTGATGGTGGAGTTCCTGTAAAATCCCTGTATCTGCCATCATATCTTGGGCGTTCTTTGGCCGCTTCTTGTTTAGCACGGAGTTCGTCAAGCTCTTCTTTGCTCATATAACAATAATAAGCCTTGCCCTCATCCAAAAGTTTTTGTATGTATTTTTTATAAAGATCAAAGCGTTCAGACTGGTAAGTTGCCTCACCATCATAATCCAAACCACACCATTTAAAGGCTTCTATGATAGCTTGCGTAGCTTCTTTGGAATTTCTTTTTAAATCCGTATCTTCTATACGAAGTAAAAAATTGCCCTTATTTTTTCTTGCATACAAATAACTATAAAGAGCAGTTCTTAAACCACCTATATGTAAATATCCTGTAGGGCTTGGAGCGAAACGAGTCGTAAGTTTTCCTGTCATTTTTTGCCTTTTCTTAAATTTTAATTGATATAATGCGATATTTACACTTAAATAAAGGTTTGAAATGAAAAAAATTTTACTAAGTTTTGTATTTTTTATAAGCTTAACTCATGCAAATACTATAAATGCTATTGCTGTAGTGGTAGATAAAGAGCCTATCACAACCTATGATATAGAACAAACCATGAAAACCCTAAATATACCTAAAAATCAAGCCTTGGGGATTTTGATTAATGAAAAAATGGAGCTTTCACAAATAAAACAATTTGGAATTTATACGAGTGAGCTTGAGCTTGATAATGCCATTGGTAAAATGCTAGCACAAAATAAAATTTCACTTGAAGACTTTAAAAGAGATTTACAAGCTAAGGGGCAAAATTACGAACAATTTCGTAGCAATTTTAAAAAAGATTTTGAAAAAAGAAAACTTTATGAAAAAATTGCCAGCACAGCTAAAACCGATTTTAGCGATGAGGGAGCTAAAAAATTTTTCGAACAAAATAAAAATAAATTTACACTCTTTACCGAAATTAATGTAAATATCTATCGTTCTAACAATGCACAAGATTTAGAAAATATAAAAGCTACCACAAAAACTGCACTTAAAGCAGAAAAAGCCACCCTCACTCCTAATAATTCAGATCCAAGACTTTTAGGACTTTTATCATCTATACCCATAGGAAGCTTTTCTCCGGTTTTAAATTCGCAAAAAGGTTATGAAATTTATCAAGTAAAGGATAAAAACGGAGGACAAACTCCAGAATATTATCAAATTAAAAATGAAATACTCAATGCTTATGTAAGCGAGCAAAGACAAAATTATATACAAGATTATTTCGATAAATTACGCTCAAAAATCAATATAGAGTATTTAAGATAAAATCAAGATGGAAAAAATCCATCTTGATTAATGTCTAGCAAGATAGTTGGTATCGTAATTATTACTAGTAAAATCAGGATTATCCATCATTGCAAGATGAAAATCTTTAGTAGTTTTAATCCCACCTATAATCAGCTCATCCAAAGCTACTTTCATTTTTGAAATGGCTTTGTTGCGATCTTCTGCCCAAACCACAAGTTTTCCTATCATAGAATCATAATACGGCGGCACGCTGTAGTCTTGATAACAATGGCTTTCCATTCTAACATTGCGCCCTGCAGGTGGAACATACTTGATAATCTTACCTGGACTTGGCAAGAAAGTCTTAGGATCTTCAGCAGTGATTCTACATTCTATAGAATGTCCTTTTAACTTCACATTTTCTTGAGAAGGTAAAGCATAACCTTCAGCTACTTTAATCATTTGTTCAATGATATCAATCCCGCTCACCATTTCGCTCACACAATGCTCAACTTGCAAACGCGTATTCATCTCTATAAAATAAAAATCCAAATTTTTATCTACTAAAAATTCAAAAGTCCCTGCGCCCTCATAGCTTATAGCTTTAGCAGCTTTTACTGCTGTTTCGTGAAGTCTTGCGCGAGTTTTTTCATCGAGTAAAATTGCTGGAGATTCTTCTATAAGTTTTTGGTGGCGTCTTTGCATAGAGCAATCCCTCTCACCAATATGGATCACATTTCCAAAACTATCTCCGATGATTTGAACTTCTATATGGCGTGGATTTTGTATGTATTTTTCCATATACATAGTCCCATCGCCAAAAGCTGTCATCGCTTCACTTTCAGCTGACCAATATGCTTTTTCAAGGTCTTTTTCATGCTCTACTACACGCATTCCACGACCTCCGCCTCCAGCTGCTGCTTTTAAAATCACAGGATAACCGATCTCTTTAGCAAGTTTTTTAGCCGCTTCAGCACCCGCTAAAGCTCCATCACTTCCTGGTATAACAGGAACTCCTGCTCTTTGCATAACTTGCTTAGCTTTTGATTTATCACTCATCAAATTCATAGCTTCAACCGAAGGCCCTATAAATTTGATATTGTGTTTAGCACAAATTTCAACAAAAGTTTGATTTTCACTTAAAAATCCATAACCTGGAAAAATCGCATCCGCTTCTGCAATTTCAGCTGCTGAAATAATAGCAGGTATATTAAGATAACTTTCAGAACTTCTTGCTTTTCCTATACAAATACTTGCATCTGCATATTTTAAATACAAAGCATCTTTATCTGCTTCAGAATAAACGCAAATTGCTTTTTTTCCCATTTCTTTAATTGTTCTTAAAGCTCGAAGTGCTATTTCTCCACGATTAGCAATTAAAATGCTTTTAATTTCCATTTTATAATTTCTCCACCGTAAATAAAGGCATACCAAATTCTACAGGCTGACCATCTGCAACTAAAATTTCTACTATTCTACAATCAAATTCAGCTTCGATCTCATTCATGATTTTCATCGCTTCGATGATAGCGATAGTATCGCCTTTTTTAACTGAACTACCCACTTTCACAAAAGGAGCTGCGCCTGGGCTTGGAGCTTGATAGAAAGTACCTACCATAGGGCTGTTTATGCTTGGTTTATTTGATTTTGCGCTTGAAGGCTGTGCTTCATTGACTACATTAACATTTATAGGTTGTGGAGCTGGAACAGGTGGACAAGCTAAAGGAGCTGGAACATCACAACACATATCTCTTTCAAGTTCGATTTCAAATCCATCTTGTTCTTTGATTTTTATTTTACTGATATTAGCTTCGGCAAATAAATTTACTAATTCTTTAATCTCTTCTTTTGTCATATCTTCATCTCCTGATTTTAAGAACTTAATCTAGTATTATATTAAAAAACTTGAAATTTAACTTTAAAAAATAAAATTTCACGCTTAAAAGTTTCATAAAATATAAAAAATAAGCTATAATCCAAAAAAATTATGTTTAAAAATAAAGGTGAGTTAAATGGGTTTAAAAGCAGACAATTGGATAAGAAAAATGGCGCTCGAACATCAGATGATAGAGCCTTTTTGCGAAGCAAATATAGGAAAAGGCGTAGTAAGCTACGGACTTTCAAGCTATGGTTATGATATACGCGTGGGGCGCGAATTTAAGATTTTTACCAATGTAAATTCTACCGTAGTGGATCCAAAAAATTTTTTAGAAGAAAATGTGGTGGATTTTGAAGGTGATGTATGTATAGTTCCTGCAAATTCTTTTGCACTTGCTAGAACTATAGAATATTTTAAAATGCCTGATGATGTTTTGGCTATTTGTCTTGGAAAAAGCACCTATGCAAGATGTGGTATCATCGTAAATGTAACTCCTTTTGAACCAGGCTTTGAAGGGCATATAACCATAGAAATTTCAAATACCACTCCCTTGCCTGCAAAAATTTATGCTAATGAGGGCATTGCACAAGTATTATTCTTACAAGGTGATGAAAAATGTGATACAACCTATAAGGATAAAAAAGGCAAATATCAAGCTCAAACGGGTATAACCCTGCCAAGAATTTTAAAATAGGAACGCTTATTGCTTTAAACTTTTAAGCAATAATTTGGCAAAGGAAGGCGCAAATGTTTAATGGAAAAAATATCTTAATTACTGGTGGTACAGGCTCTTTTGGAAAAACCTATACTAAGGTTTTATTAGAAAATTATAAACCTAATAAAATCATCATTTATTCTCGTGATGAGCTCAAACAATTTGAAATGGCAAGCGTTTTTAATGCTCCTTGTATGCGTTATTTTATAGGGGATGTAAGAGATAAAGAACGCTTAAGCGTTGCTATGCGTGATGTGGATTTTGTTATACATGCTGCTGCGATGAAGCATGTGCCTATTGCTGAATATAACCCTATGGAATGTATAAAAACAAACATCCATGGCGCTCAAAATGTGATCGATGCTTGCTTTGAAAATGGGGTTAAAAAATGTATCGCTCTTAGCACAGACAAGGCTTGCAATCCTGTAAATTTATACGGTGCAACCAAACTTGCAAGCGACAAGCTTTTTGTCGCTGCAAACAATATAGCAGGTAACAAACAAACACGCTTTGGTGTTACAAGATATGGCAATGTTGTAGGTTCAAGAGGATCGGTAGTACCTTTCTTTAAAAAGCTTATTGAGCAAGGTGCTAAAGAACTTCCTATCACCGATACAAGAATGACTCGTTTTTGGATCAGCCTTGAAGATGGAGTGAAATTTGTACTGAGCAATTTTGCAAGAATGCACGGAGGAGAAATTTTCATCCCTAAAATTCCTTCGATGAAAATCACCGATCTAGCTCATGCTTTAGCTCCTCATTTAAGTCATAAAATCATAGGTATCAGAGCAGGAGAAAAACTACATGAAATCATGATTTCAAGTGATGATAGTCATTTAACCTATGAATTTGAAAACTACTATGCCATAAGCCCTAGCATTAAACTTGTAGATAAAGATAATGACTTTAGTATCAATGCCCTAGGCGAAAAAGGACAAAAGGTAAAAGATGGTTTTTCTTATAGTTCGGATAATAATCCTTTATGGACAAGCGAAAAAGAACTTTTAGAAATCATCAATCACACCGAAGGTTTTTAAAATGCTTACTTATTCTCATCAAAACATCGATCAAAGCGATATAGATGCGCTTACAAAAGCTTTAAAAGATGAAATTTTAACAGGGGGTAAAAAGGTAGATGAATTTGAAGAAGCCCTTTGTGAATATGTGGGCGTAAAACACGCTTGTGTATTAAACTCAGCCACTTCAGCCCTTCATCTTGCCTATACAGCACTAGACATCAAAGAAAAAATCGTTTTAACCACTCCTTTAACCTTCGCTGCTACGGCTAATGCAGCCTTAATAGCTGGAGCTAAGGTAGAGTTTATCGACATTAAAAACGATGGCAATATTGACGAAAAAAAACTAGAAGCAAGACTTTTAAAAGATAGTAAAAATATAGGAGCTATTAGCGTGGTGGATTTTGGGGGAAATAGCGTTGAAATAGATGAAATTTCAAGCCTTGCTAAAAAATACAATATCCCTTTAATCGATGATGCAAGCCATGCTTTAGGTGCCTTATATAAAAGTGAAAAAGTAGGAAAAAAAGCCGATCTTTCTATCTTTTCTTTTCATCCTGTTAAACCCATCACTACTTTTGAAGGCGGGGCTGTGGTGAGTGATAATGAAGAGCTTATCACCAAAATCAAGCTTTTAAGAAGCCATGGTATCATTAAAAAAAGGCTTTGGGATAGCGATATGATAGAACTTGGCTATAATTACCGCTTAAGCGATGTTGCTTGTGCTTTAGGGATAAACCAGCTTAAAAAACTCGATCATAATCTTGAAAAAAGAGAAGAAATCGCAAGTTTTTACGATAAAGAATTTGAAAAAAATCCTTATTTTTCCACGATAAAAATCAAAAATTATAAAAAAAGCTCAAGACATTTATACTCTATCTTGCTTTTTCCTGAATTTTATTGTCAAAAAGAAGAACTTTTTGAAAGCTTACTTCATGCAGGAATTGGCGTACAGGTACATTATAAACCAACTTATGAGTTTAGTTTTTATAAAAAACTCTTAGGAGAAATCAGACTCCAAAATGCAGATAATTTTTACAAAGCCGAGCTTAGCATACCTTGTCATCAAGAAATGAATCTAAAAGATGCAAAATTTGTAAAAGATACTTTATTTAGCATTCTTGAAAAAGTTAAAAAGGGATATTGTGGATAAGCTAGACTTTAGAAGTCAAGATTTTAACCAAACTGGAAAGGCTATGTATGAACTAGCTTGTGAACTTTTTCCTATCCCTAGGAGTATCACAGGGCAAGGTTTTAGAGCTAGCTTAGAAATTTTAAATAAAACTCTGGGGGGGGGATATACTCAAATTTCA